>DATNOY010000897.1:0-9752 GCA_036703495.1 Coleofasciculaceae cyanobacterium | reverse complement strand
CGCGGACAAAAATCCAATCTCATCTTTGTCCAAATGCTGACCTTTACTGCTTTTAAGCCAATTTCAAGCTAAAAAAGCACAAACTTCAGAAATGGCGTAATCTGCCTCTTTAATCGTCATCCCGGCCCCTAGAGGCAGTCTCAGTAAGCGATCGCTCAAGTCATCTGTCACCGTTAGTTCGCCCGAAGTCCGGCCATATTTTTTCCCGGCAGGCGAGCTATGCAGTGGCACATAGTGGAACGTGGATTGAACGCCTCTAGATTTAAGATATGCCAGCAATGCGGTGCGGGTTTCCAAATCTTGCAACAACAGGTAATACATATGCGCATTGTGCTGACAATCTGCAGGAATCATTGGTCTTTGAACCCGTCCCTGCGCTTCTAAGTCTAAAAATGCCTGATGATACTGCTGCCAAATCTCCTGACGGCGCTGCTGAATGTAGTCTGCCTGCTCAAGTTGTGCCCATAGCAGCGCTGCAATCAGATCGCTGGGTAAATAGGAAGAGCCTACATCCACCCAGGTGTATTTATCGACTTCTCCCCGAAAAAACTTACTACGATTCGTTCCCTTTTCACGAATAATTTCTGCCCGCTCCATCAAGCGCGGATCGTTAATCAGTAGCGCGCCACCTTCACCAGAAATAATATTTTTAGTCTGATGGAAACTAAGAGCTGCTAGATGCCCAAGGCTCCCTACGGGTTTACCCTTGTAGGTAGACATGATGGCTTGAGCAGCGTCTTCAATGATGATGAGATGATGTTCATCTGCGATCGCCTTCAAGACATCCATCTCGCAGCTCACCCCAGCATAGTGAACCGGAGCGATCGCCTTTGTTTTAGGCGTAATTGCGGCTTCTACTTGCCTTTCATCCAAATTCAATGTGTCGGGGCGAATATCTACAAAAACGGGCACAGCACCTCTTAACACAAAAGCATTGGCAGTGGAGACAAACGTATAAGAGGGCATAATCACCTCGTCTCCTGGTTGAATGTCCGCCAAGATAGCTGCCATTTCTAGGGCAGCAGTGCAAGAGTGGGTGATTAAGGCATTAAGACAGCCGATTTGTCTCTCCAACCAACCCTGACAGCGTTTTGTAAACTCTCCGTCTCCCGTTAAATGTCCATTAGCAATTGCTTCACCAATACATTCCAATTCTCGATGGGTAATTAGCGATTTATTAAAAGGAATGTTTAGCGTCTCGTGAGGAGAAAAGGACAGAGGAGAAGGATCCGAATTCAAAGCAAACGGTTGATTACAGCTAGGGATCAGGTTTTCTGAGGGAAGGTAGACCATTTTAGTTGAAATCCAAAGTTTTATAGGAAAGTTGAACCCTGTATCGTCAAGAACCTTGATCGACTAGCTAGCTACTGAGTCATCATTGTGCGTTTCTGTTTCTACCTGTATTTGGCAATCGGTGCTGAACTTGAACCCAGCCCAATCGAAAGGAAAAATTTCAGGAATTGTGTCCTGAATCACAAAATCCATCAAGGGAAGTCATACAATTAGCTAAAGTCAAAGAAGCGCAGGTGATGAAGGTTTAAGCTGCCGAAGGCTTAGACTGTCTGCTGTTCTAGAGGGCAAGATCGGAAATCCTTCACTGTTTTGGCTCAATCATTCTTGATTAGTACATCTTGATTAATGCGACTGAATCAGGTAATTTCGTGGTGCGTGCAAATTAAGTTTCAATGCAAGAATTTGCGCGCTTGAGCTGACTTGGATCACTGATCTTGTAGTGTCCTTACGTTACAGGTATGCTCTTGGCTGCACAATTTCTTCCTGAAACACTTCGCCGAAAATTAGTGAAAGCCAGCCAGCTCATAAGGTTTATGTAAAGCTAACTCAGTTATCTCTCAGATGTCTGTCCTCTAGCCTACACTCAAGCTAGTTCGGTTGTGGTGTATTTACCTAAACAGCGACGAGATACCTTTTTCTGAGAGAATATCTTTATCTTATATTTGATCAATAATATGCTCGTCTCTATGGATTGTGTTAGGGAGGCGTTGATATTGAAGATTTATCCTAAGAGGTTCAACTCTCTTCTACTTCCTGGTAGATGTGAGATAGATCAAGTCTTACGCATATATCGGGTTGAAAGTTTAACTTTTTAGATAGATGTTATTAGAAGTTAGTAGAGCATTGATTGAAACAAATACTAGGATCTACTCTCGCTAACTGTTAGTGGAATTTGCATTCATTCTCTTGAAAAGGTATCGGGATAGAAGATGCACGTACTGATCATTCAGTATTCTGGAGATTATCGTCAAGCGGTCAACAATCTGGCTAGCGGCATGAAGGAAACCTATTATGCCCAGCAATATTCTGTAGATTCGGTCAGCAGTTTGAGTGCTTATGCAGAGCAGGTCACAGTACTTTGCTGTATTACAGAAGAGTCTTATTGTGAATTGTTGCCCAATGGGGTTAAGGCGATCGGTGCTGGATTTAAAGAAAAGGTTGACTTTAAAGAAATTATTCGGCTGATTGAACAGCAAAAACCTACGCATTTGATTATCCGTATTCCCAATCCCGAAATTTTTCAATGGGCAATTCGAAATCAAGTCAAAGCGATCGCTCTTTTTGCCGAATCTATTATTACTCAAGGGTTACGAAATCAAATTAAAAACTATTTTTTAGTTCAATCTTTAAATCATAAGCAAATTGACTGGGTAGGGAGTTATGGCATTACCTCATCCATGACCCTGCAAAAAATTGGCGTCAATCCTGACAAAATTATTCCCTGGGATTTTTTACTAGAGCCAACTCCTGGCTCTCTTTTGCCCAAGGCACTTCAGCGGCAGACAGATTGGGTTCTACTCTATGTCGGTTCGATGCTGCCCGCCAAAGGAGTCGGTGATATCTTAGCTGCCGTCGCTCAGCTGAAAGCTAAGAAAATTTCTGTGCGATTGCAACTCGTTGGTAGAGATACTGCCCACATTTTTGCCCGTCAGGCAGAAGCATTAGGTATCTCCGATCAGGTTGAGTTTCTGGGTATCATTCCCAATCAGTCTATAGAACCCCTCATGCGAGAAGCAGACGTAGTGGTTGTTCCTAGCCAGCATAAATATCCCGAGGGATTTCCACTAGTTATTCATCATGCCTTGCGATCGCGCACTCCAATCGTTGCTTCCGATCATCCCATGTTCAGAAATAGCTTGAGCCACCGCAGCAGCGCCATGATTTTTCCAGCAGGTAGCTCCAAAGCTCTAGCTAGTTGTGTTGAACAGCTGCTCTTTGATAAAGATCTTTACTACAGTATCTCTTCCCGATCTTACGAAACCTGGCAAAAGCTGAGGTTGCCGGTTAAATGGGCAGATATTCTCGATCGCTGGCTCAGTCATTCAGCTGAAGATCAAAGATGGCTCTTCAACTATCGCATCTCGTCTGGCTGCTACAAAGAAAACGTCATCACACCGCTTGCCATGAATCGTTTTTTGCAAGCATAGTGCGCGCTGGGAAATATCTGTAGTTCAACAGATGAGGGCAGGATCGGGGAGTCTCCACTAGAGGCTGCCCATCCACCGTCGTCCTTAGGATCACGAATCAATTAAAACTGGACTTTATAATTTTTGAAAGCACAGTATTGCCGTGCTTTCAAAAATTATGTTTTGGGTTTTATTAAACTCACGTTTCTTAGCGTTATGGCAACAGCTATAAAACGAAGAGCAGAATCTTAATCGCGATTAATTGCGATCAAAAGTCTGAGAATGAAGACGAACAAATTGATGTACGTCAGATACATCGACAATGCCGCAGACAGATATTGATCGTCTCGGTAGGTGCGGGGCAATACATAGAAATCAACAACAGCACATCCAGCAAACAGCAGCGTCGCAATTCCGGATATAGCAATTTCCAAATAGTTGGGTGTGTAAACTCCAAACAGGGCAAAGACAACCTGTCCTAGCAGTACGACTAGCAGGGCAATCATGCCAATTCGAACAGTCTGGGCTAAAGCAATCCCATCGCGATCAGAGAGATTAGAACCTACTTGACGAGCCACTACAAAAGTAATGCCACATCCCAATGCTGCAATACCAACGCCCGTGATGCCGACACCACTTTGCCCTAAAGCAATATAGACTAATCCACTCAGCGTATATCCCGATAAGAGGCTATAAGTTGCCAGCAGGGGCAATGCAACGCTATTGTTCCCCTGCTCAGCAACACTGCGAGCGACGAAGAACAGAATTAGCTCTAGCACCATTGCCCCGATGAAAGTAGGCATAACCAACTCTGGATTAGAGTCAATGATGCGAATTCCCCCATATGTACCCAACGCCGTCAGCACCAGCCCACCGCCCAGAAATGGCAGCGCATTGGCAATGACATTGGATCCCACTAACGCCTGCGTCTTTGCCTGACGAATAGCATCTCGAAAATTACTGGTATTGCTCATAAACTTTCCTTGGTTAACTCGCAATTAGAAATGTTCTGTAATCGCCCAAAATGCGCAACAGATGCGTATTTCTGCTCTGATTCTAGGCGATTTAGCTGAGAAAATCCCCTAACTTCCGCGATGGAGGATCTACAATTGCGCCAAACTTACCCCTGCACTGAGACAGAACTTGCGTGTTTTTGCTGACATACCTTAGACGTACCTTCTTCATTCCCGTGAAATAACGATGGTTTGGATTGAGCTCTATTCAGACAATGAGCCTACAACCTGATGAATGGTGGTTCTCAGATGCTAGCTACTCAATCCTCTATCCGTGTTAACAGTATGGAACTGCTGATGGCTTACCAGCAGAACCCTTCCGTTTCTCTCCGTAATAAGTTGGTTCGCTTGAACGCTGGGCTAGTTCGTAAGATTGCTCATCGAGTTAGCCACCAATGTGCCGAACCCTACGAAGATCTGGAGCAAATTGGTTATTTGGGACTGATTCGAGCCATTGAACGATTCAATCCAACCCAGGGTTGTGCTTTCAGTTCCTTTGCCGTTCCTTACATTCGGGGTGAAATGCTGCACTTCCTGCGGGATCGTGGCAGCTCTATTAAGGTTCCCCGTCGTTGGCAAGATCTGCAAAAAGAAGGTCAAAAAGTCCGTCTAGAGTTGGCCAAAACGCTAGGCAGACAACCCCAAGATGAGGAAATTGCTGAGGCATTAGGGATTTCTGTGCATGAATGGCGAGACATCCGTCTAGCCGTTAAAAACCGGCTGCCCCTGAGTCTGGATGCAACCGTATGCCATCAAATTGATTCCCCGATTACGCTAGGCGACACTCTGACTGATGCTAACTATCAAGTCATGCAACGCCTGGAAGAAGATCGGCAGCAACTGCAGCGCGCGCTGAACCAGCTAGAGGAAAAAACCAGAGCAGCGATCGAGTTTGTATTCTTTAGTGACCTCTCCCGCAAAGAAGTAGCTGAGCGGATCGGCGTTAGCCCGATGACAGTAACTCGCCGGATTCAACGGGGGCTTGATCAAATGGTGGCATTTCTACAGCCCCAAAACCTGCAAACCGATCCCTAATTGAATTGGAATAGAAGAGTTAATGAATGATAGGTAAGATGACATCTACTCAAGCCCAGTCGGAACAACAAGCAGCGTAATCCCTTGAATGGCGATGATGCTCACAAACTGTCCCGGTGCAATAATGAGCTGCTGGCTGGGTTGGTAGAGTCTAGCAGACCAGTATGTTCCCTGAAATTTGACTCTCCCTGTTTGATCATAAGCAATGGAACGATCGGTAATCCCTTGAATGGGTTTTGGAAGCATTCTGGGAGACGTGGGAAAAAATGAGTTGTTCACAGTATTACCCCTGACATACAAGTGTTACCCCTGACGTACATAGGTTTAGCTCGTTGTAATCCTGGTTGTGATCAGTGTGCATCATCACTCCTCTCAGCAGGGTGCTCAAGACCTATGTGAGCCGACGTTGCCTCACTCAAGTGAGACAACACTAAAGCACCAACCCTGATTAAAAACAGAAAGTTTCACAAAACCTTGAGAAAGCACCCTGTAAATTCTGCCAAATCACAACTAATTACGTTTACGGTATCTCACTTTTGTGAGGAGAGCAAGAATTTTGTGAGAAACAGGCATCAAAAGTGCTTGAGAATACTAACTTGAGACTACTCAATAGATTCAGATACACCGCTTTACACTACCTTCTAAAAACATAGATTTCTCACAAAGACGAGGTTTCTTGGAAGCCTGGCAAATTCACATATGTGATTCTGTGCTACAAGTGAGTAGCGGTTTCAGAGTTGTTTCAGGTGTGAGTGTGCCGTTGTGATTCCCTCAGATGCCCTCAAAACTCTCGCCAACTCTTGCGGCGTTACGGATACAGAATTTGAGGTTTTGTCTCTTGCCATCAAGGGCAAACCCATGACCAAGATTGCCCAAGCGCTAGAAATTAACGCAGCAGCGGCTCGAAAGCGACTAGGCGAAGTTTATAGAAAGTTTGAGATTACAGGTAGCGGCCCTGGCAAGCTAGCCAAGCTGCAGCAGATTCTGGTGGTTCAGTATCAAGAGCAATGTCAACAGCAGAGTGTTAAACCGCAGAGTGTTAAACCGCCATCTGTTAAACCAAGACTTGCTCTAGAAGAGCCTGCTGATGCGATCGCCAGCTCAGAGGATCGGGCACAAAATTGGCAAAATGCGATTGATGGCGTAGAGGTTGATTTCTTCTATGGGCGGCAGACTGAGCGGACACAGCTCGAACAATGGATATTAATCGATCGCTGCCGCTTAGTTGCACTGTTGGGCATGGGTGGGATTGGCAAAACGACCCTGGCTCTAGAACTCGCAAAACAGCTAGACCACCAGTTTGATCAGGTAATTTGGCAATCGCTAGAAGTCCCGCCCCCTCTAAACAAAGCTTTGGCAAATTGGATTGATCTCTTGTCCAAGGGGCAAGAGACAGATTTGCCAGAAGATACGAAAGATGGAATTTCACGATTTTTGGATTACTTGAGTCAGCATCGCTGTTTACTGGTGCTAGATGGAGCCGAAGCCATCTTCCAACCCACTGAATTAGCAGGACACTATCGATCGGGATATGAGTCTTATGGCGAATTGCTCAGGCGCATTGGTACTACGCCCCATCGTAGCTGCGTCCTGATCACCAGCAGAGAAAAACCGAAAGAATTTGTGGGGCTGGAAGGAAAAAAAGTTCGAGCCTTGCAATTGAATGGATTGAACAGCGATGCCGGGCAAAAAATCTTCCACGAGAAGGGGATCTTTGCTGAATCCGAGGCAGAATGGCAGACCCTCTTTGAGCAATATGCCGGTAATCCGCTAGCGCTCAAGATCATGGCTGTCGCTATCCAGGATCTCTTCGGCAGCATTGCAGAATTTCTGAAACAAGAAACTACGGTTTTTGGGGAGATTCGCGATCTCCTCGCCCAACAGGTTGATCGGCTCTCAATGCTGGAGCAAGAAACTCTGTATTGGCTAGCGATCGCCCGTGAGCCTGTCTCTATCCAAACCTTGCGGGAAGATCTGATGCCTTTGGTTTCGCAGCCCAAGTTCCTGGAAGCATTGGATTCTTTAGGACGGCGATCGCTCGTGGAGCGAGACAAAACCGGATTTTTTTTGCAACCTGTGGTGATGGAATACCTCACTGAGCGGCTGATTGAGCAAATTTGTGAGGAGATTAAAACTGGAGAAATTGCCCTCTTTAACAGCCATGCGCTGATTAAGGCACAAGCCAAAGACTACATTCGAGATGCCCAAATTCATCAGATTTTGCTGCCTTTGAAGGACAAACTCCTAGCCGTCTTTGAAACTGAACCGGCAGTGCATGATCAACTCATGCAAATCCTCGCTTATGCGCAAACTCATTCTCCACTGAAACCGGGATATGCGGCAGGCAACGCCCTCAACTTATTCTGGCAGATGGGGACTGATATAAACGAGCATGATTTTTCTCACCTGACCGTGAGACAAGCCTATCTCCAGGACATCAATCTACAAAATGTCAATTTTGCAGGAGCAGATTTGGCAACATCTGTGTTCGCAGAGATGTTAGGCAACATCTTGTCTGTTGCCTTTAGCCCCGATGGAACACTGCTAGCCACAGGAGATACAGACTATAAAATCCGGCTATGGGACGTAGTGACAGGGGAGCAGATCTCCACATGGCAGGGTCATGAAGATTGGATTCGCTCGATCGCTTTTAGCCCCGATGGCCGCACGTTGGCCAGCGGCAGTGAAGATCAAACGGTGAGGCTGTGGGACATAACGACAGGTCAATGCCTGACTACACTTCAGGGACATAAAGGCTGGGTGCGATCGGTAGCCTTCAGTCCTAACGGGCAATGGTTAGCCAGCGGCAGTGATGATCAGGTGATTCAGCTATGGGATTTACTCACCGGGGATTGCTTTAAAACGTTAACTGAGCACACGGGTTTAGTGCGATCGGTAGCCTTCAGTCCCGATAGCCAAATCTTGGCCAGCGGCAGCAGCGATCGCTCAATTCGGCTGTGGGACATCGCTAGTGGACGATGCTTGCGAGTCTTGCAAGCTCATACGCGAGGGGTGCGATCGGTTGCATTTAGCCCCGATGGACAGACACTCGCCAGCGGCAGTAGTGACAAGTCAGTCCGGTTATGGGATGTGTCAACCGGAGAAGTTCTGCAGGTTCTGTCAGGACATATGGGCTGGGTCTGGTGTGCCACCTTTAGCCCAAATGGTCAACTGCTGGCCAGCAGCAGCGAAGATCAAACCATCAAATTGTGGGAGGTGCAGACTGGAACTCCCCTACAAACGCTATATGGCCATACCGGTTGGGTGCGATCGATTGGCTTTAGCCCCGATGGACACATGTTAGCCAGCGGTAGCGATGATCAAACCATCAAGCTCTGGGACATGAACTCAGGGCAGCGCTTAAAAACGCTGCAGGGCTATGCCAGGGGCGTGCGATCGGTTGCGTTTAGTCCTGACAGCAGGTTTTTGGCTAGCGGCAGCGATGATCGCAACGTGCGGCTGTGGAGCTTAGAAACTCGCCAGTGTCTTGTGTCTGTCCAGGAACACACCAGTCAGGTATGGTCAGTTGCCTTTAGCCTGGAGGGCAATGTGTTGGCCAGCGGCAGCGAAGACCAGACCGTGAAACTGTGGGATGTGCAGACAGGACAATGCCTGAAAACATTGCAGGGACACCTCGATGGCGTTCACTCAGTCGCCTTTAGCCCCGATGGACACATGTTGTCCAGCGGCAGTGCCGATCGCACCATCCGACTTTGGAATCTCCAGACGGGCGAAGCGATCGCAACGCTTAAAGATCACACCGGCTGGATCTGGTCCGTTGCCTTTAGTCCGGATGGCAAGATGCTGGCCAGCGGCAGCAGCGATTTAACTGTGAAGCTATGGGACCTCGATACTCAGACCTGTTTACAAACCATGAAGGGGCATACCCACTGGATTCGATCGGTGGCCTTTAGTCCCGATGGGCAAACGCTGGCCAGCAGCAGTGTTGGGCGAACCGTGCGCCTTTGGGACGTGCAAACCGGCAAGTGCCTCAATATGTTGAAAGGCTATAGCAACGGGGTACGATCGGTAACGTTTAGCCCCGATAGCCAAACCCTAGCCAGCGGCAGCGATGACCAAGTAGTACGGCTGTGGGATATTGCTTCGGGAGTTTGCCTCAAAGCTCTGCATGGGCATACTAGCCGAGTGCGATCGGTAGCTTTTAGTCAGGATGGCAAGATCTTAGCAAGCGGCAGCAGCGACGAGGCGATCAAGCTATGGGATGTCCAGACCGGAGAGGCGATCGATACTCTCAAGATCGATCGCCCCTACGAAGGCATGAACA
>DATNOY010000896.1:0-8168 GCA_036703495.1 Coleofasciculaceae cyanobacterium | reverse complement strand
CAGATGGATCTGTTTGACCAGTAGCAAGCAGGCGAAGTCCCAAGTCTTCAGGAAAGCTACTCTCACGGGCAACATAATCGCAGTAGCCCTCGTTAATCCAAGTCGGGAGTCTGCCTAGCAGTCCAATTCTATGACGAATTAAACCGTGAGTAATTTCATGGGCAGCGACCGCAGAAAAAGAACGAACATTGAACGCTGGAGCAGCACTACGAGCCACATTATGAACTAAGTCAGCATTGGCAACGAATACATTGTCGGTTATAGGCAATGAATAGGCAAATGCGCCAGAACTCATGGGTGATAAGAGACGAAATAGCCAAGGTCTATTGCAGATAAAAATTCGTTCGCTACGTCCTGTCACGGCTAACTCAGAATGCTGGATTAATTGCACGATCTCTGTGATGCGTTTAGATGCTTCGGGCGGGAGAGGAGAACGGGCATAAATCGTCACGCCCTGCGCGCTATAGCTGTAAGGAAAAAGAATTTGTGGAAAAGCATATAGACTGATGTAGAGCAAGACTAATATGCAGAGCATTTGCCCGATACGGCAGAACCATCTTCGGATGCGCGGTTGAGGTTGAGGTTGATTAAAACCCAGGCGACGAAAAGAACGAGCCATGAACATCTTCAAGGTGGATGGTGTTAGCCTACGGTTGGCTTTGTCAATTCTACTCATTTAATCGAATATTTATCGAATGTCTACAGTAAAACAGCAGCGATCGGAACCAACACAATAACAATATTCACAAATAAACTCTGAACAGGCGAGAGAACGGGAATATAGCACTACAGCGGCAGGAAAAAACATCCATGCGATCCTCAGTATCATTTACCACTTGGGTATCGCGTGGATCTTTCGTTTCCACGATAGTCATCTGAATGCTGGATAATCGGGGAGCGGAGGCGTACCGCTCCAACGCTGCTGCAACAGATCCAACAGCCGACTAGCAGTGCCGCGTAACCCAGGAAGTTGATTGAATTCTTGCGCTGTTGTAATGAAGGCTTCTAAGCGAGCTAAAATCCGTTGGCGGGTGGTAGAAATTCCCCAATTCAAATCGTTTCGTAAAGCAGGTTCAAGATGTCGCGTTAATGTATTCAACATCCAGTAGCCACAAGCCATGACTAAAGCAGTTTCAAAGATGGAATCACGCTCTAAACTTGGACATTGCTGGATGAGGATCGCGCGATAGGTATTCTCCATCTGTTGCACCACGGTCAACGGTAAGCGATTAGCACACCAACAGCTAGGAAACATCATCCTGCCATACGCAATATCAATAAAAGCATGACCAAAATGACCCGTTTCAAAATCAATTAATCGTAATCCTTCACCCGTATCCAAAACGTTGTCGGGACAGGCATCGGCATGAACATACGCTAAAAAATTGTCGGGATGGTTCATCGCCTCATTGATCGTATTTAAGTCATGCAACCAATTGCTTTCAGGTTGAATTCCTAAACGATTCAATAAGCCTTGTTGTTTGGGAATATCTACACTTTCCCGCAGAAATTGCGCTTTGGGAGCAATCTCTCTAGCAAGTGCCTCAAATTCTGCTGCTTTACCGAGGGTATCCACATGGAGTTGAGCCAAACAAGCTGCATACTGAAGCAATGCTCGTTCTGCTTGATTGCTATCGCCTCCTACAAGAGATTCGACTAAACGGGCATGATGCGGCACATCCTCTAGAATAATCAAGCCTAACCTGCGATCGCCACCATAAAAGCGAGGACTATGCGGGTACTGCTCCGATATTGTGCTTAAAAATTGGGCACCGATCCAATCCCTGAAGAAGCGCAATGTGTCCCATGAGTTTGGATTATTTGGATTATAGGACTTTGCTTCCACCTTTTTAATCATCAAGCTAGGAGGCAAACCACTATCAGAGGAACAATGGCATCGTAGTAATAAATTTCTTCTGCCTCTTTCAGAAATAAACTCAACTTGCGTCAATTGAATGGGATGACCGACCGCCGTTGAGAGGATTTGCTCAGCGCCAGCAACAATCAGCGGATCGACTCTTCTAGGCACGTGGGCACAGACCAAGTTCATTAATCGCAACGGCAAGGCTTTTAACGGAAACCTGGAAAACTTTCGTGCCATGTTAAGTTTGCTCATCTCTCACGTTCCTTAAAGCAATCAGACGTATCGTGCCGTTGATCAAACCCAGTCCTGCACAGAGACTCAGCCAAAGCATGAGATCTAGCATGGCTCGAAAGAGTTGCTGATAGTTGAAGATGCGATCGCTTGTCCTTCCTACTAGCCAGGGCATCGCCAGCCACACAACTGCCGGAAAAAACATCCAGGCGATACCCAATAGGATTTGCCATTTGGGGGTCGTGTGGGTGTTTCGTTTCCATTGAGGAAAATGCAGCAGACTACGCATCGCCAATGCGACACCAATGGCGGTTAGCATTGCGAGGCTGATGCCCCAGAGATTAATGTTGAACCCGTCTGGAGGAAGCGTTCCCTCGGTCAACAATTGGATTAATCCAGATTTGATTTGGGGCAAGGCAAAGGCGATCAGCGGCAACGCACTGATGTTGTAGAGCAAAGCAATCCCGTACTTTTCCTTGGGCAATACAGCCACATCGGTATAGAACGTGGACAGGATACCGTTGTGCTGAAGAATTTTTCTGCCATGTTCCGTTGTCGCAAACCATCCCATTGCGTAGGGACTTTCCAGTTGCGGGGGTGGCGTATGCAGGAGAGCGATGCTGTCTGGAGTCAACAGTTGTGTGTCCTCAAACCGTCCCCCATTGCTGTGCAGAATCAGATACGTTGCCATATCCTCTGCCGTGGAAATCACGCCCGCATTGCCGCCCAGATATCCGGATAGCTCTTGAGCCGCAATCGGAATTGCAAAGGCCATTAAATGCCCTTTTGCCAAACGTTCTGCCCGTTGCGTCGCCTCAGTCATGGTCGTGGCGTGGAACGTCTGCGACATCTGCAGCGGTGTAAAAAGGTGCGATCGCAAATACTTTCCAAACGATTTCCCACTAACCACTTCCACGACCCGCGCTAAAGTATCGTAGTTGGGATTGAAATAGTGAAATTCAGTTCCAGGAGTCGCAACAGGATGGGCGTTGTGCAGACTTTTTACCCGTTCTGCATTGGTAGTGGGTTGAGGTTGCAGCGATTCAGAGAAACCGAGGTCAGACAATCCACTGATCTGATTCAACAATTGACGGATCGTGATCTGATCAGCCGTTTTGGTATCCGCCAGCGTAAAGTTTGGCAGGTATTGCTTCACGGGAGCATCCAAATCAACTTTTCCAGCTTCTACTAATTGCAGCACTGCGATCGCCGTAAAGGATTTACTCAGCGAGGCGATCGCAAACTGGGTCTGAGATGTGACGGGTTCGTGTACATTGGCTTTGCCATAGCCTTTGACCTGCACTACCTGATTTTCGTGAGTAATGGCTAACGCTAGACCAGGGATGTGTTGCGTGGTCATCTGCTGGGTGATGAAGCGATCGATTTTCGTTTCAAGAGTGGGCTGAGCAGCAGTTGTCCTGAGTTGGAACACCAACAGGATCAACGTCCCTAGCAGAAGCAATCCGTAGCGTAGTTGAAGATGCATCCCCATAAGCCACTTTCCTGATCCACTCAGAAAAGACTTCTTGCCCATATGTCAGAATAATTGCCTTGCCGTCGATGTTCAAAGTCATCCCGCTTTGCCTCTACCACGCACAATAGCGGCTTACTGAGATACCGCTTCCGTTGAGCGATAACGTAGTCTACATAACCTGTGCACTCAGATTGGCATACGATAGCCGTAAAACTCGTAATCCTCGTTATAGCCGCCCTGACCTGCACCCAGATCGGCAAAGTCGTGAACGAATTCTATCGCGGCGATCCATTTGACCATTTTAAAGCCCAGTTCGTTTTCACAGCGCAGACGCAGCGGCGCGCCATGCAACACGCTGACCGGTGCCCCGTTCATCTCGTAGGCGAGAATCGTCAGTGGGTGGTGCAGATTGACGATTTTATGCACGTCATAATAGCGCCCGTTCTCACCGTCGGCGAGCGAATAAAACACCGCGTAGCGGGCGGCAGATGTGGGTTCCACGAGCCTCATGATATCGCGCATGGTCACGCCGCCCCATTTGGCGACACCTGACCAGCCCTGGATGCAGAAATGTGTGGTGATCTGTTCCTGCTTCGGCATGTCCTTCAGGTCGAGCAGTGAGAACTCCTGGGGATGGTTGACCAGACCGTCGACCCGCAGGCGGTAGTGCGCGAAATTATCCGCCACGAGAGCATCGAACTCGGCGGAGTTGGGCATCGTGCCGTTGGGCCAAAAGAATGGCGAAATATCCTTCTCCCTCAGTTGGCTGTCGGGAGCCCACCATTCGGCCAGGCCCTTAAGCCAGCCGATTAGGAAACTGCCAGTCTTTTGTACCAGCCGTGCATGCGCGATTGTAAAAGGCGAGACGCGCCACCACGCCAACCCGACGATCAGCATCGCCAGAACGAAGGGCCAAAAACCGTCCCAGTTCGGGCTGTCAACGCCCGCAAACATATGATTGGTATTCTGTCGCAGCCCCGTGATGAAGACCATAATGCCATGCGCCAGAATGAAACCCACAAACCACGTAAATGAAATGAAATGGATGGATCGGGCCATCTGCCGGTTCAGCATTTTGCCGAACCAGCCGGATTTATTGGAGATCGCCGGACTCTGCATCAGTCCAGTCAAGATGGAGATCGGTGCCGCCACGAACACCGTGACGAAATAGACGAGCTGTTGCAAGCCGTTGTAGCGCGTCCAGCCCTGATCCACCGGAAAATTCAGCGAAGCATATTGGATCGCGGTCGAAAGTGCGTGCGGCCAGACGTCCCAGGTGAGGGGAACCAGCCGACGCCACTGATCGGTCGAAAACAGCAGCACATAGAAAAGCAAGCCGTTGAGCGTCCACAGCATGTTGACCGACAGGTGCCACCAGCGGGCGAGTCCGATGGTGTGGCGCAGTCCCGGCAGTCCCAGCCAAGTCGGCAGCGTGACCGCATCGTCCTTAGCAGTCCAGAGGCGATCCATCGGCACTTCATGCTGGAAGCGAAACCAGTCCGTACCCGGCGTGCAATCGCGCTTCCAGTACAGGCGCGGATGGTCGGCAAGGATCTGGATGCCGGCGCGGATGATAAACATCATGAAGAACATGTTGACGAAATGCTGCAGCCGCAACCACCACGGAAACCCCGAATCGACCGAGGGCGCAGCCTGGGGGATGCCGGGATAGTATGCGATGAATGCCTTGACGCTCTCAAGCTCCCGCAGGCTTTGAGCAAGTGCGATCGCCAGAATGAAGAGTGCGGACCCAATCGGCAGGGCCCACAGAATGCTGATCCAGCGTGTGCCGAAACGGATGCGCGGAATAATGCCTTCACGCGGCGGTGTCCAGTCGCTCAGATTGATCCGGTCATCCGCGAACGTCAGCTTTTCGGCCAGAGGGTCGTGCTTTGGTCTGGATGGGTCTGTCACTATATCCTCCTGTCCCCTGGGGTAAACGTATCTAAATTTTCGTGCAGCGACGGAATCAAGGTTTGAGGCTTCTGGACGGCAGTGAAATGATCAATAAGACACAAGAAATTGAAATTTTTTGTAAGAAGCGGATATCGATCTGGGCTACTAACTTAAGGCGGAACAGTGCTTGCCACCATGATTTTAGCCTCTGACTGATTTGACTATTCCTGGTTGGCATCCTAGCGCTTGTCCTGCACAAGCGCCTGTTTCATTTTGTCTCGCTTTGCATGGGTAGCCAATCTGTCCTTAATGAAAAGATGCATTTTATAGTTGATGCCCTGAAGCAAAAGCTCCTGAGCGCGTCGAATGTCGTCCACAGCGTAGGAGGTGCTGCCAACCAGGTTCCACAAAGGTGTAAATGTTGCGGAGACTTTTTACCTGTTCTGCGTTGGTAGTGGGTTGAGGTAGAAATGCTTCTGAAAAACCGAGGTCAGACAATCCACTGAGGCATTGAGAAATGCCGCTACTGTCAATGCTGCAATATCGGCGATATTAGAGGAAACTTCTGGTCGGACTGTGATATTTATCGCTCACTAACTTTCGCGATCGCGTCTCTTTACTCTAGAATAGATTCTCTTTTAGATCGGTTCACTCGGACATGGGTGAAGTGGATAGTTGTTCTAGCGTGAAGTAGTACGAAACATCTCCCGTTTTGAATAGTCCATACCAAGCTTCTAAAATGGCAGGCTCGTAGAGGTCAAGCCTTTTGAAAATGTGATAGGCAAATTCAAGAGGGCTGCCCCTCGGTACTTCGTGGCTTGCAGATACTCTGGGGCATTACTGGTGTGCGGAATGTCATCTAAAATGCCAGCACGCGCCAGTCCTGCGGTCGCTCCACAGATAGCGGCAACCGGAATATCTTGGGCTAAAAATGCTTTTGCAGACTCCAAAATTTTCGAGTTTTCACCCCGATCCCAGGCTTCACCACCCGGCAGAATCAACATAGCACCGGGTTCCAGTTCATCAAACGTCTTGTCAGGAAAAATCCTGATCCCGCCGATCGTGGTCACAGGTTCAGCCGTTAAGCCAACCGTTTGAATCTGATACCGTCCGGGCTGTTTTTGCATATCCGGATTATTGATTCCGGCGACGGCATATCCTGTTTCCCAATCAGCCAGCGTATTGAATACAAAAAGATGAACAATTTGTTTTTCCATATCTAGACCTCCTGCAGGCAAAAATCCCTATCTGCTTGAGTATGGCGCGATCGCCCCAACGCTTCACTCATCGAAAGGATAGGTTCTGACATTTTGTTGTTTTGCCACCCTAAAAATCCAATGCATTTGCAGGATATTGCAGCAATTTTAGTTCATGACAGCTCAAAGAATCATTCGATGACTGGGCTTAGGAGAGCGATCGACTCTGGGTTTCTTCACCAGGCGTGATAAATAACACAGAACTGGGGGTGTAAACCCTTGCTGTATGCCATACTCCGCGTGGCACCAAAACATACTGACCAGGGGAATTGAGAGATACTGTTTTTTCGCCTTCGTCTTGTTCCAGGACAAAATCAACCTGCCCAGATAACAGACATACAAACTCTTCTCCAGCAGGGTGCATTTCCCAGCTATCCCAGTCCTGTTCAAACGTATAGTGGGAAATCAACCGCTTTCCCTTAAAGTCGCCAAATTGCTGTTCTAGCTTTTCGTAGAAGCGATCGCTCACCTCAACTGGAATGGCATTGCCAGTATCATCCAGCACAACAAAAGTTGAGTTAATATTTTGTGAATTTTCGTCGCGCATGATTTAATTCCCCCCTTTTATTGAAGATTAACGTCTATCCATTGGTCAGATCAAAGTGCGGATTCCAGGCGACTTCCCATAAGTATCCATCCGGGTCAGCAAAGTAGCCAGAATATCCACCCCAATCAGTATCTTGTGCAGGTTTGAGAATAGTAGCTCCTGCTGCTTCAGCCTGTTGCAGAACGGAATCGACGGCTTCTTTCGATTTCACATTGTGTGCCAGAGTGAATCCCGGAAAACCATTGCCTGATGTTGAAACGTGAGCATCGGCTGCAAGTGCCTCGCGGGGATAGAGAGCCAGCCAGGTTCCTCTAAGATTCAGGAATGTCACGCCATCAAACTTTTCCTTTGCGGGTAAACCCAATCCCTGCTGATAAAAGGTGGTGGAACGAACAAGGTCAGAAACTCCAAGTGTAATCAGGCTAATGTAGGGTTCCATACGTCAAGCGTTAGGGCATCAATTTACGTGCTGAAATAAATAGGAAGAGAGGAATTTTTGAACGCCGCTCATATTCTTCCTGGCTTGAGAAATTTTGAGGTTGAGGATGGGATTCTCGCATACGTTCTAGCGATTTGTTGGCTTGAATAGCCCAGCAACAAGAAAAACAATACCTGTTTAAGAAGACATAAGCGCTTTGGAGCAGACAGCGATCGGCAATCATTCTTCTAAAAGCAATGATCTCTGGGCTATCAACCATCACTCTACCGCGCTGATTGGTCATCAACAAATACATTGTTGAGTTTGATCTTCATCTCTCCTGCTCCTAAAATTGAGGATAACGAGCGATCGCCCCGCAATCATCCACCTCTAAAACATTAGCATAGCCTAAGTCCGGGGCTGTGTATTCGTAGCGATCGCGAGATATCCGACAGTATTCACTTCATAGGATAAAAGACAAG
>DATNOY010000895.1:0-4485 GCA_036703495.1 Coleofasciculaceae cyanobacterium | reverse complement strand
GGCAAGACGGCTTCAACGTTTTCGGGCGGGTTAGGGACAATGTAATAGGTGACGAGTTTGCCGTTGGGAGGCGCTTTATCGGCAGCTTCAATGCCTGCTTCCATCGCAGGGCGAACTTCTGAAATGGGACCCCGAATTGCTACAACCTGCTCACCGCTCTCTGCAATGTCGTAGTAAACGATCGTAACGCGCCCAGACTTTACCATGGCGTCTGCTGCTGCCAGCACCGATGGAAATCCCAGGGTTTCAATGACACCCACTGCTTCGGGCATGGCTTGCTTTCCTCATCGATCAAGATCATCCTCAACAAATTTTACGCCATGTTGAGTATGGTGGTTAGGTTTCCCTTGGCTGCTAATTGGCGTTACTGAATTGAAGGATGAACAATCAAACCCGCTCTCACCCTCACCCCCGGCAAAAAGAGGTGAGGGCTAGGCAAATCATCCTTGTGTTCAGCAATACCTTGATCTTTTTGAACAGTGCGTAGAATGCACTGTTCAAAAAATCCACAATCCATCCAGAACCCTGGAAATCTATAGCGTCAGCGATTGAGCATCGGTTTCAATCAGTTTGGCCAAATCTTGTAGGAACGCTGCTGCAGTTGCCCCATAGATGATGCGATGGTCACAGGTGATGTTGACCTGCATTTGGCTGCGAATCCCCATCATGCCATCGGGGGTAGCCACCACTTGAGGACGAGAGGCCCCTACCGCCAGGATGGCACCTTGTCCGGTAGGCAGAATGGCATCAAAGCGATCGACTCCAAACATGCCCAGGTTGGAAATGGTAAATCCCCCGCTATTGTACTCTTCGGGCTGAAGCTGCTTAGAACGAGCGCGCTCGACTAGATCTTTCCAGCTGCGAGACAGGGAGTATAGATCCACCTGGTCGGCATTTTGCAGAACCGGCGTAATTAAGCCACCATCGGGCATGGCCACGGCGATCGAAACATTGATGGCGCTGCGGTAGTTAATGCCTTGCTCGGTGTAAAAGGCATTGAGCAACGGATGCTTTTTCAACGTCAAGGCTACCGCTTTGGCCAGCAGAGCCGTCATGGTCACGCCTTTCGATTTAACTTGCTTGTAGAGCTTGTCTAAATTGTCCGTCGTGATGGTGTACCCCACTCGGAAAACTGGCACCTGCAGGCTGCCCATCATGTTCCGCACCACGGCGTTTTGCAGCGTATTCAGTGCCACAACCTGACCGGGCTGAGCGGCAACTGGCGCAACGGCGGCTTTGGCAACCGCTGCTGGAGCAACAACCGCTGCTGGAGCTGCAACCGCTGCTGGAACAGGAGCTGCCGCTGGAGCGATCGCAGGCTGACTGACTTTGCCTACTGCGGCTTCCACATCTTCTGCCACAATCCGGCCGTAAGGGCCGCTGCCCTTCAGGGTGCTCAGGTCTACCTTCAGATCTTTGGCTAGCTTACGAGCCCGTGGAGAAGCCACCGTGCGTCCGTTTTGGACAGCTGCGACGGGTTCGGCAATGGCAGCGGGTGCCGCTACCGCCGCCACAGGAGCTGCCGCTGCGACGGGCGCAGCAGTAGCTTGCTGTTGTGCCGTTGCAATTTCGGCTTCGGTTTCAGCAATTAAAGCGATCGCCGATCCCACAGGAGCAGCTTCTCCAGCCGGAACAATAATGGTTGCCAGGTAGCCCTCGTAAAAGGACTCCACATCCATATCTGCCTTATCAGATTCCACGATCACAACCGTTTCACCGCGTTCAATCTTATCTCCGGGCGACTTTACCCATGAGACAATCTTGCCTTCGGTCATGGTGGAACTGAGGGCAGGCATGAAGACTTCATTAATCATAAAGCTATAGATCTCCGCGAATTTCTACAATCTCACCGTCTCTTAATAAGATTTCTACCTGCATTTTGCGGATCAGATTATCTCCGGTTTCTACCCGGAAAAAACTTTCAATTTGACCTTGATTGACTTCCTGATCCATTTCCATGAGCTGAGCTTGCTGTAGCTGCTGCAACACCTGAGTTTTGCGGGCTAGAATTTCGCTTTTCTTTTGGCTAACCTGCGCCTCCAGCTCTCTGAGCTGCTGCGCTACCATCGGGTTAGTGGCTTCATGCCCTTGTCTGCGGATATCTGCCATCACCCGCTGGCCTTCTGTGTCCACTTGCTGCATTTGGGCATCAAGTTGGTTAATTTGGGCTTGAGATTGCTGCTGCACTTCCTCTTTCCAGCGAGGAGTGACGATCGCTTTAACATTAACGGCTCGTTTTAGGAGCAGATGAGATTTAGAGGCTTCCATGAACACGGGATTAAAGTATTGAGGTTGGGCAGGAAAATTGGATGTTGGGCGATCGGGTTTAATCACCCCAAACCAGGGGATGCCTAGTCTATGCTAACTGCACATTAGGCACTTTAAAGCGAAGAATTGGCTACTGTTGCGAACAATTGCCAGAACAATGCAAGAACAAGAGGTAGGGCGGCATTAGCAGGGGGCTATGAGTCATCCGTGATAGATCTGCAGTGATGGATCTGCAGTGATGGATCTACATAGAGACTGGTCTATATAAATTACCCACCGCCCACCGCACCCTTAGGCAAACATTTCGTCAATCATACCGCGATAGCGTTCCGTTACAGCAGCACGGCGGATTTTGAGGGTTTGGGTCAACATGCCATTTTCAGTAGTGAAGGGTTCGCTGAGCAGACGAAAGACGCCAATCCGATCGTCTGCCCGATAGCCAGGGCGGTTTCTCACTTCCCGAACCAATTCCTGCCGAAATAGATCCTGAACGGGCTTACTTCCCAGGGCGATCGCCTCCTCAGGCTCATCCGCTGCACCCAGCTGCAAGGTCAGATTTTGCTCGGCTGCCCACAGCTTTAACGCTTCTAGATTAGGGACAATCAACGCCCCTAGCGATCGCTGATCTTGTCCGACCAGCATAATCTGATCAATATAGGGACTGCGGATACAAGCATCTTCAATTGGCTGGGGTTCAATGTTCTCGCCATTGGTCAGAACAATCGTATCCTTGGCACGCCCGGTAATAATCAGGTCATTTTCGGGGGTCATCATGCCCAAATCACCCGAGTCAAACCAGCCCTCCGGGTCGATCGCCTTCTGCGTCGCCTCGGGCTTATTGAAGTAGCCCTGCATCACTTGGGAGCCGCGGATCAGGACTAATCCCTGGTGCCCAACGGGTAGCGGCTGCCGCGACTCTGGGTCAACAATTTTAATTTCTGCATCCCCAAACGGCTGACCATCGGCTCCGCGTAAATTGCGGGCGGGGCGGCGAACGTTGGTGATGGGAGAGGTTTCCGTTAGTCCGTAACCGCTTAAGATTTCGATATCGACAATTTCAAAGAAATCTTCCAGATGGTCGGCGATCGAGCCGCCGCCGCTGACCAAATACTTCACGGCTCCCCCCATGCCCTCGCGTACTTTCTGGTAGACCAGCTTGTTGCCTAACAAATGGATCGGTAGCAAGGCCATTGCTTGCAGGTTAGCCAGCGATCGCTCCAGTGGGGAAGGGGTAAGGTTGCTTAAGTCAAGGCCTTGAGCCAAACGGCGAGCTTCGATATAACGCTGACTTTGTTGCAGGAAAAAGTTGACGAGCTTCTGCTTGCGGGCAGGTTGTTCTCGGAATTGCTTCTGGATGCCTTCGTAAATTGATTCCCATAAACGCGGCACTGCCACCATGTACTGCGGCTTGTATTTTTTGATGTCGTTCTTAACATGGCGAATACTGGTGTAGGTTTGAGTGCAGCCGTAGGAGAAAATAATGTACTCAAACGATCGCTCGTAGCTGTGCCAGATGGGCAAGATGCTCAGCACCCGCTCTCCGGGCTGAGGTTGCAAAACAGCGCGAGCTGCCAGCACTTGCGATATGAAATTGCCATGACTCAGCATCACGCCTTTGGGTTGCCCAGAAGTGCCGGAGGTATACATTAGGGTGGCTAATGTGTCGCGGGTTTGGGAAACCGGCTGTAGGGTATATGCTTTACCCAGCTCCAGCACTTGAGAAAACTTGAGGATTTTAAGAGACGCCTCGGGAAGCTCTTCTTCAGATAGCAAAATCACAAACTGGAGGGCTAGATCTTCTATCCCCCGCTGCAGTTTCCTGAAGGTTGCTAGATCTTCCACAATCAGAGCGATCGCCCCACTATCGCGCAAAATAAACAGCAGCTCTTCTGGATCTGCTTGAGAACTGCGCACCACGTTTGCTGCACCCGCTCGCATAATGCCCTGATCGGCTATCAGCCAATAGGGGCTATTGTCAGCAATGAGTCCAATTCTGGGAGGGATCGGTTCAGCGGGATCTGCCTGAATGCCCAATTCCTGCAAGCCTGCTGCAAACAGTTGAAACTGTTGATATAGCGCTGCATAGGTAAACTTCGCCTCGGGCTTGGAATGAGGATCATGAACCGCTGTGATGTTTGCAAAAGCTTGAGCGGCTATGCTCCACATTTCGGGGATGGATTGTACCGAGCCATAGTCAAGTGAAGCGCCATTCGCGGA
>DATNOY010000894.1:0-3218 GCA_036703495.1 Coleofasciculaceae cyanobacterium | reverse complement strand
CCATCTGTTTTTCCAAAGCTTTCCGATCGCGGCTCAGTAGGTCGATCGCCCATTGGGCTTCATCACCGGGATAAACCTCTTCAGCATCCTCGATTACCGCCTGTACCGTGGCGTTTGCCACTTCTATCGGACTGGTTTTAGGATTATTGGAATCCTTGCTAAAGTCAGTGTCTACAGTTCCAGGCAACACAGCAATTACTTTTGTTTCCTGGTGAGCAAGTTCGGCACGTATCCCTCGCGTCATCGACAGAGCCGCCGCTTTGGATGCACTGTAGCTACCTCGCACAGGCACACCCATCAGTGCCAGGGACGATAGGATATTGACGATTGTGCCACCGCCATTTTGCTTGAGAATCGGTGCAAACGCACGACACATCATCAGTGTGCCAAAGTAATTGGTTTCCATCTCTTTGCGACCTCTGCGACAGCAAGAAAATTTAGTGGTGGAAACGATATTGGAAGAACCACTGATCCTGGCACTACCGGAAGCACATCCCCTAGCTGCTCATGCAAAAGTTAAAGTGCGATCGCTGACTAACGAAGCATTCATTCTCGGACAGCGCAGTAGCGGTTGTGGCTGGTACGACCAGGTGATTACCCTTTGCCGTCGAGCCGGATTTAGTCCCCATGTGGTGCAAGAAGTAAATGAGATGCAGGTACTGTTGGGTTTAGTCGCAGCAGGATTAGGGATAGCCATTGTATCGGGGGCAGCTAAACAGTTTCAGCGATCGGGGGTAGTTTATCGTGAATTGCAACCTGCCTCGCTCGAAGTTGCGCTGGCAATTGTCTGGCGAGAAGACAATTTGTCTGTAGTACTGCAATCCTTCCTCAAAACGGTTCGAGAAGTTTCGGTATCACTTTAAAGCTGAGCTTATTTCACAGTTGTTTGAAACTAATGACAAGTTAGCTGGCTTTGTTTTTCTGTTAGGGCAGTGCTTCCAGGCTATTTTTGAGTAGCAAGATATTAGGACTGAAGAATGCCGACTATAACTTCATCGAATCCCCAGATTTTCAGCAATATGTAGCTACTTTTCAAAGTACAAGGTTGATCCTGTAAAGGATTTACGCTCTGTCAGCATTGAAGAGATCATAGGATTGAAGAAATCTCTAGAATAGAAGGGCAAACTCAATTGAACTGGAGTGTTCTGCATGGTTTCATCAGACCTAATTTCATCATTGAGAAAATTGAGTCGTTCAGACAAGTTCTATATCATGCAGCTTTTGATCTCAGAACTAGCTCAGCAGGAAACCGATCTCATTAAGCCTGAACAAGCTTATCCGGTATGGTCTCCTCATGGCGCGGATGAGGCTGCGGATACGATGCTAAAAGTGCTACAGGCTGCTAAAGCTGACCATGAGTAACGCCGAGCGATATCCATTTCTTGCAGGCGAGCCAACTTTGGGTGAAGCCAGTTTTCGCCCCTATTTGCCTTTTACTCTGCTTTACCAACAGAGTTCTATTACAGCATCTGCTCTATTGGATACTGGAGCAAGTGTAAATGTATTGCCGTATTCAATAGGAGTCGAGCTTGGGTATGACTGGGAACGGCAAACAACGGCGTTGCTGAATGAAGGTATGAATTATGCTGGAACAGGAACCTCCCAGAACTTGAGGTAGTGAAGTAACAAACGAACTGAATGCTCCAGCATTTCTACCGACGCGCGAATAGCACAGTGTTTTGCGATGCAACCGGGCTAGATAATGTCTTAATCGAGTGTTTTCTCCCTCGACTCTGGTCATGTAGGTTTTGCTGACAATGTGGTCTTCATCTTGAACAAACATCGGATAGACTCGATTACCATCGGTGACATAAAAGTAACAGTTCCAGAGCATCACTGAGTTCCACAACGGTCTAAAGGTTTCGGCACTATGGTCTCCTATGCCCCACCCTAAAATCCCTGCTTTGAAGTGGTCTACTACTGTCCACAGCCAGATTTTGTTTTTTTTGACCCGACAAACGTTTCTAATTCATCAAGTTCTCCAACTTCGGGTATCACTTCCGGTGCATAGGCATCGGGCAGCAGCTCTCCGACTTGTTTGACCCAGTAGATGACGGTGGTGTGATGCACACCTTTGACTCGTTCGATCGCCCGAAAGCCTGAACCATTGACATACATTTTCAAGCATTCGCGTTTGACTTCCTCAGAGTAGCCTTTAGGTGGTTCATAGCAATCTATGAACTGCCGTCTACAATCGGCGCAGATGTGATTTTGTTTACCTTTTTTCGTCCCATTCTTACGGATATGAGAAGAGCCACATTCAGGGCATTGCATGGGGATTTTCCTTAATTCATACCTCTATTATGCAACGCCCCCGCCGGATGTTCCGCCGGATATCATTTGGCGAGCAGTGGGCATGACGTGACCCTCATCGACAAGCAGGGTTTTCCAAAAGACAAAGTCTGTGGCGATGGCATTAGCATCGAGTCCATCCAGGCAATCTCGATGATGGGAATCTACCCACATGATCTCAGAAAGTCAGCTTTGGAGTATGCACCAATCCGCCATTTTTTTCTAGGCGTTTCCAATCAAATTTTTCACAGTGAAACAACAAAACTGGAAGCATATTGCGTTCCCAGATTCTTGTTTGACCAACTCCTTTATAAGAAAGCGATGGATGTAGGTTGCCAGTTTCGTACTCAGACGGTACCCAAAAATGATTGGCAGCAGCAGGGGTTGGAAGATGCGTTTGATACCATCATTGATGCTCGTGGGGTTTCTGCGGGTGAGGTGACTGCGATCGCCATTCGTGCGTATTGGGTGCTCAAGCGGCAAGATCTGCCTGAAACAGCGCTGGCTGAAGCTCAAATCTACTTCGATCGCAGCTTAGGCGTAAATGGTTATGGTTGGATTTTTCCTGTTTCAACCCAAGACGATTTGATTAAATTAAATGTCGGTGTTGGCGTTTAGTTAGATGAATACCAGAAACTAAAAACTAACATTATTCAACTCTTCAAGCAGTTTATTCAGCACAACGAGGTGGCACAACAGCTACACAGTAAGGTGATAAGCCAACAATCACTTAAGGTCTTTCCGTTAGCAACGGCCAAGAAGGGAAACCGGGTAGCCGATCGAAATATTCTCAAAATTGGCGATGCAGCCAATTTGACTGATCCATTAACAGGTGAAGGGATTGCCAATGCAGTACTCAGCGGCTTTCATGTCGCGCAAGCCATTAACATGAGCAGTACCCCGGATGTTGCCGCCGATAATTGGCA
>DATNOY010000893.1:0-2502 GCA_036703495.1 Coleofasciculaceae cyanobacterium | reverse complement strand
GTCAGAAATACGACCCAGCCTCGCTTGTGGCTAGAAGTGACGTTAATGGGACTGCTGCCTTCGGCTAGTGCGCCTGTCAGCAGTGTGCCTCCGGGTACGCCTATGGTTAGTGCGCCTCCCAGGGCTATGACCAGTACGCCTACACCCAGTACGCCCACCCAGAGCCCCAAAGTAGAACGGCAATCTTTGGGCGAGCAGCAGGCTGATCTAGGTGCCAGACCCGTAGAACCGATCGCCTCTGCAACTCAACTGGAAGCGCCGCATCAGCAGAATGGCAAAGCGCAGAATGGTCAAGCGCCTGGCAATCCTGCCGTATTGCCAGTGCCCCAGGATGCAGGCGATCGCCCCTTGATTCCGTCTGAAGCCCCGGCTGATCGGGTGTTACCGGAGGCTAACCCTGATTTTGACTTGGTGAAAGTTTGGAATGAATTGATCGCTAATCTGCAGCCACCCGGCACTCAAATGCTGCTGCGTCAGCAGGGGCGTTTGATGGCCTTTAACGGACAAGAGGCCAAGGTTGGGTTTAGCTCCCAACCGCTGTTTAAGATGGCGATCGAACGAGCCCCCAATATTGAGGCGGCGTTTGCCAAAGTCTACGGTCGCAAGATTAGAGTCAGTTTGGAAGTGGTTGCTGCTAAAGAAGCCCAGTCTCCTGCCGCTGAACCTGCTCCCCCTCCAGAGCCGCGATCGCCCAAACCCGTAGTTCGAGAATCTGCAGCGGAATTTAAGGTAACGCCGCCAGCTCAGCCTCTGGAAGCAGGGCGATCGCCGGTTGCTCAGCCCAGACCGCCTGAACCCGCGATTCAGACTGCTGCTCCATCTCGGGCAGAGCCAGCTGCTTGGCAAAGCGAGGATGAAGTCAGCAGAGCCGCTAAAAGCCTGGCCCAAATGTTCAACGGTCAAATTGTTAGCTCAGACAGTCAGGTACTTCCAGGGTTAGCCGCCGAGCTTCCGCCAAGCCAAGAGGCAGAGCTGATCCAAGAGCCGGATGGAGAACCTGATGAAGATGAAGATGTTCCCTTTTAAGCAGATGCACCTTGAGCAGATGCGCATTGAACAGGTATGCCTTAAACAGATGCACAATGGACGCTTTTATAAGCTCGTTCATTGTGCATCCACTGCTATTTTCTCTACTCAAGCATCAGCCTAGACTTGCAAAGCGAATTTTCAAGTAGTCTTCTTCCATCTTGGCACCTGCGGGTTGGAGGGCTGCCAAAGCTTGAGGCAGCACCAAATTGCGGCGATGATTGCCAATGCGAATATTTAGCTCATCTCCCGTTTTGCTGAGATCAATCTTATTTTTGGGAATACCGGGAAGGTAAACCTCCAGGCTGTACTGATTTTCCTCTTGCACCACTCGCAGCGTCGTTTCTTTGTAGTACACCTGGGCCGGATCTTCATCGGCGTAGAGGGTTTCCTTCAGCCGTTCCAGGGCTTCTAGTCCACACATTTCCTCGGAGTAAAGCGGGACTTCCTTGACCGGCAGCGGGTGGAAGTTTTCGTGGATTTCGCGACGATATTGCTCCTGGTTTTCCTTCCAGCGCTTAAAGAAGGGATCGCTCACTTCGGCTGGGATAATGCGATTGGCCACTACCATGTCGGTTGCCACATTGTAGAGGCTGAGGTAAGCATGGGCTCGCAGCGATTCCTTGATCACCATCTTTTCGGGATTGGTAATGAGTCGCACTGAGGTTTTTGTATTATCGGTCAGGACTTTCTCTAGAGCCTCAATCTGCTCATAAAACTCGTAGGGCGCATCCATGACTTCTTTGTTGGGCAAAGAGAAACCGGCGATCGGTCGAAACAGCGGCTCTACTAACGGTCGTAGGGCCGATGAGACCGCCTGAAGCGGCTTATAGAAGCGGCGCATATACCAACCCGCTACCTCCGGCAGACTCAACAAGCGCAGGGCAGTACCCGTGGGAGCCGAGTCGATAATCAGCACATCATATTCGCCTTCGTCGTAATGGCGCTTCATCCGCACCAGGCTAAAAATCTCATCCATGCCGGGCAGGATAGCCAGCTCTTCGGCTTCTACACCGTCTAATCCTCGCGCTTGCAAAACCTGGGTAATGTAGCGTTTGACGGCTCCCCAATTGCCCTCTAGCTCCATCAACGCATCCAGCTCTGCCCCCCACAAATTCGGGCGCACCTGACGCGGCGCATGTTCTAGCTCCATATCAAAGCTGTCGGCCAGGGAGTGCGCCGGATCAGTACTAAGAACCAGGGTCTTATAGCCTAGTTCAGCACATCGCAGTCCTGTCGCAGCGGCTACGGAGGTTTTGCCAACGCCGCCTTTGCCAGTCATCAAGATTACGCGCATGGATGGTCAAACCCTATCTGAGAGAAGTTTATATTCCTTTACCTATTAACTACTGTATCGGGTTTTCTTATGTAAAGTTCTGTAACTTGATCGATCAATTCGAGCCCTCTGCTTGAAAGCCCACCTATTTCCTATGGGTGCTGGGACTTTTGAAGGATTATGCTAGATGTAGCAGTCCG
>DATNOY010000892.1:0-16078 GCA_036703495.1 Coleofasciculaceae cyanobacterium | reverse complement strand
CGCCAACGGGCTATCAAACGTCCTACTAAACTCAAACGCTGGCTGCACCGCTCAGGAACACCCGCCGCCAAAGACGCCGATCCCGATTGGCGCTACCGGATTCAGTGGCTCAAGCGGCAACCCGTTCAAGTCGCAGCCTGGGGACAAAACGTTTGCTGGCTAAATCTGAGGCGATCGCGGTTCCGGCTAGTGGCGCTGCTGGTTGGATGCGTCCAGTGGCTCTGGCTCAACCGCTGGCTGCAAGACGGCAAAGAAGTCGTGGGGCGCAATAATCTGGGCGTCGTTATGTTTCAGGACTGGCAGCAAGGGGATCATTGCGTTGTTCAGGATCTCTACTGGTACGCCCCCTGGCAGCCCAATAGCATCGTGTTCAGCCGCTTCTCTGCCTCACTGGAACCTGAGGAGAAACCTCGCCCCAATTGACCAGGCATAATTTTCTGCAGGCTGCTAGGGTGCTCCTCGTCCCAAGGTTTACGGAACCTGCACCGGAACTAGCTGATCTTCTGGCAGATAGCTGACATAGCGCCCTTCATCTGCCAAAATCACCACCAACCGCAAGTCCCAATCCGGCTCCAAGATCTGCAAATCTGCCCAGGGAATGGCAACTTCCAGACAGGTATTAAAAGCCACCTTAGCCCGACTGAGATGAGAGTGCCATTGAGCCCGATCGCCCGCTTCCTGAAACCAAACAGACTGCGTCAAGAGATTGATGCCTAGGTGGTGATGGAAAGCGTAATTCAGCGGAGGCGTATCCGGCAGTTTTGCCACGGGGGCTGGACTGATGGGCATGGCGTGATTGGGATAAAACCATAGCAAATGCAGCTCTGCAGGAAAATTCACGCCCGGCTGTGCGCCTGCTTTAAAGTCTAGCCGGAGATAAAAGCTCAGGTGATCCACCCCATATAGAATCCGCTGCACCAGGCTATTGCGATGCATGGTGCCTTTAGCCCCGCCAATTTCGATACAGCCCGCTCTCTCCCAGTCTTGCTCGTCGCCATTGCCATCAATCACCGGATGGATAAACCCTTGCGGATGATGTTCGCGTTTGTTGAGGTGATCTTCAATGGGCGATCGCACCTCTAACGGCACTGCTTCGTTCAGGGCGCTATAGAGCGTCGCCAGATGTTCTCGAAACAGTTGGTCAAACATAGCATCGTGGCTCGAGGTATGCCCTTCACCAAACCACCAAAACCAATCAGACCCTTCCGCCGCATACAGCGCTTCCCAGGCTTCAGCATTATTTTCTTCTGTCGCTTCTGGATGATTTGCCAGCGTTTGCCGGGCCTCCGTCAGCAAATCCCAAGCCCGATTTTTGGCGCGATCGCCAATCCAGGTGGTAAAACTGCCATCTACCCAAGAGCCGCTGTGCAGCTTTTCAGCCGGTAGGGTGACTGTCGGTGGAAATTGCTCTAGAAACTCTGAAACAGTGACTAGCTGCAGTTCCGGATGTTCACTCAAGATGCGATACAGGTGCTCTAAAAAGGGCTTGCCATCCTGAGTGTAGGACTCCCAACAGTTTTCGCCATCCAAGGCGATCGTTACCAATGCGGGGTGTTCGCCATCGCGCCCTTTCAGAGAACGCTGGATTGCTTCTAAGTGCCCAATCAAGTCTGTAGCTGCCCGTCGTGGCTCCATGGCGCTATAGGTAAAGCCAATCAAATCAGACAGCCGGTGATCTCGAAAGACGATCGCCAGATTACCCTGGGGGGTTTCTAGCCGATAGGGACGGTACAGCACCTCCGGTTTTTCTAAATTGCCCGAACTATCGCGATGGAAGAAGTGGTTCAGCGTCCAGCCGAGGACGGCCTCATCGGAGCATAGCCACTGGAACCCTTGCTCTGCCACATAGGGCAACATCGCAGGGCTAACCGACTGTTCTGAAGGCCATAGCCCTCTAGGATCGCAGCCAAAGCGATCGCGATACAGCTGCTTCGCTTTACCCAGATGGCGAGGAATATCTTCAGCCCACTGAAAGCGATGGTTTGGCAGTTCCAGGTTGGGAATCGCCACCCGACCGGAATTAGTATCGGCTAAGAGCGGCAGGATGGGATGCGTGTAGGGCGTCGTGGTGATCTCTAGCTGCCCACTCTCCTGCATCCGGCGATGCTGAGGAATAATCCGGCTGAGGATGTGGCGCTGCTTGGAATAGATGCGTTGGCGATCGCTTAAGCTAAAGCCCCGCCCTCGATCCAGCCAAGCAGCAATTTCTGGATCATCCCAAAACAGCGGATCGATCCAGGCAAGATTGTGCCAGGCTAATAGATCGCCATAATCTTGAGCATTCCAGTTTTCCAAACACCAGATTTTACCGTGATTCTGCCGCTGTCCATAAAGTTCTGCATAGCGAGGATGCGGATCGATCAGGGTGCGGTGGTTGGCGTCAAAAAAGTTTTCGATCGCAAAGTCGCGTTGGGACAGATTCAGGGTTTCAGCCGGTTGGAGTGCCAGCTTCAGGTACGGATCAAAGGCTGTTCCTGCCACATAATCCTCAATCTGCATGATGAGGGAAGGAACCAGGTTGACCGTTTGATGCAGCTTCGGATAGCGCTCTAGCAGCAGCACCAAATCCAGATAATCTTTTGTGCCATGTAGCCTCACCCAGGGTAAGCGGTATTCCCCTTGAGCAGAACTTTTATAAAGCGGCTGATGCTGATGCCAAATGAACGCGACGTATAGGGGATGCGCCATGGGGAGTTAAAAGTAGGAAGGCAAGCAGAAAAATAGAAGAAGAATAGAAAAGGGGTCTTCTTTACCTTACCGCCTCCCTCTAAACTTTTACGCTTGCATCCCTTGACTTGCGCCTTCTCCTAGGCAAATAAAAGATAGGCAAATAAAAGATAGGCAAATAAAAAGGGACGCGATCGATCGCGTCCCTACGCCAACCAGTCTGTTGATTGCGGGATACAGGCGTGAAATCCCTGCACCCCTGGCAAAACTTCTGGTTGGCTGTACTAATCCAATGATTAGAAGACTTGTTCAACTTCGGCAATTTCAGGAATAAATTCCCGCAGGCGGCGCTCAATGCCCATTCTCAACGTCATGGCAGAACTGGGGCAGGAGCCGCAAGCTCCCTGCAGCCGCAGCTTCACCACAGGCCCGTCAATTTCTACCAGTTCAACGTTGCCGCCGTCCGACAACAGGTAAGGACGCAAATCATCCAATACCTTCTCTACATTAACGTTTGTTAATTCCATCGTTTCCATCATTCACCTGCTCAATTCTAAATTCACTATTTTCCTTCATCCTATCCCGCTTGGCTGAGAATTCGCTGAGGGCATTGATTTGCTTTGGGCAACTCAACGCGGCAGGTTAAAGGACTTAGTTCAAGAGCTGAATATTTGAGAACAAGAATTCATCAGTGACCGTTTGACCGTCTTGCTCGGCCGTGATAGCCCGGCGGCTGAGAATGTAGTAATCGCCTACTTTTTCATAGTCGTCCTCAAATAGCTGAGAACCTTGGCGATCGCCCGTTTTGACATCGTGATAGACGGAATCGTAGCGGTGAGGCAAGTAGCCTTGCTCAGTTTGATGACTGCTAAGCGTGTTAATGGTGACAACGACACTGTGAATATGGCGATGCACCAAACTCACTTCGTTCTGATGCACCTTGTAGCGATCGCCCATGGACTTGCCGCTGACCAAAATCTCCACGGCACCCGTTTCATCGGTTTCACCCAACGTAAATAGGTTCTTGCCATGGCTTTCGTCAAACGTTCTGCGAACCCGGTGAACTGCAATTTCCCAGGCTTGCCCAGCGATCGCCTTTTGAGCTTCCTCATCTGCCACATCTGTGACCGCATGGCTTAAATTGCCAGTTTCTTTGTCGGGAGTAATAGACAACTTGCCCGTGTGAACCGTTTCTCCTTGCCGCAGGGTTACATCTGCCGTATAGCCTGGAAAACTGCTATCCCAGGTATAGCGGTTTTCGTAAGCTGCCCGAAACAGATCACGAGCCGCTTGCTGCTCAGTTGCTTTCTCAATTACTTGCTCGGTCATGCTAACGCTCTCACTGACATCATTTCTCTAGTGTAGCGAGGATGAGCAAGGGAGTCATGAACGATCTGAGCTATAAGGCAAGAGACTGGATCCACCCTCACCCGCTCTAGCCTCCGATCTTGTCCTTAGCCTGCCGCCGCAGCTTTTGCGCCTCTGGGTCTTTAGGTTTGAGCTGTAGGGCTTTGTCGAGGGCAACGATCGCCTCTTCATAGCGCTGCAGGGTGATTAAGGCTTTGCCTTTAGTCAGCCAGGCTTCGTAGGAATTGCGTTGAATTTGGATGCCTTCATCCAGAGCATTCAAGGCTTCAGCAGACCGCTGCAACATTTGTAGCGCCACCCCTCGCTTCACCCAGCCTTCAGCAAAGTCGGGCTTGGCATACGTCACATCCTCATAGATTTTCAGCGCCTCATAGGTGCGGCCTTGCAGCAGCAAGGAATTGCCCTTACTCCACAGCGCTTCTGGATAGTCGGACCTGAAGGCCAGCGCATCGCTACAGGAAACTACCGCCTCTTCCGGGCGCTTCAGCAAATTGAGCGTTTCGCAGCGGCCGGCGTAGGCTTCGGCATATTTGGGATGTAACGCGATCGCCTGGTCGTACAGCTTCAGCCCTGCTTCATACTCGCCTTTTTGCTGCAGCTGATTAGCTTGCTCTAACAACAGAGCAGCCTGTTCCTTCGGATCAAGCGGCGTTGGCGATACCGTAGGATCTTTATCGGAGGGCAGCCAGGAATTAGGGGTTGGGCTGTTGGGAGCCGTTGGGTTGAGCCGCTGTGAAATGGACTGAGAGACGACTAAGCCCAACCCTAAAACTGCCACGATCGCCACCACAGAGGCAGGGTTGATCCACTGCCTGGGGATGAGGCCAAAAATCGGCGGGGCTGGTGGTTCGGCAGCAGCGGGTGTAGAAGGACTAACAACCTGGGTGACCCCAGTGCCGTTTTGGGTGACTCCGGTGCCGTTTTGGGTGACTCCGGTGCCATTCTGAGTCATGCCGCTACCGCTTTGGGTAGCTCCGGTGCCGTTCGTGCTATTGGCGGCTGTTGGAGGCACATCTGCCTCCGCTTCGGAATGGTTCCAGATCGCAGTAGACATGAAATCTTCCTCAGCCATCGTAAAGTCAGCGGAGCTGAACTCAGAGATGGGCTGAGATAGATCGCCGAGAGCAGCCGTCGTCCCAGGTTCAACCGTTTTTCCGTTAGAACCCAGAACTGGGGGAAACAGGATAAACGGATCGGTCACTGCCATGGGTACTTTTTCCAGGGCTTCCAAGGTTTCGATCGCCGTTGGGTACCGTTCCCGGAAGTCATAGCGCACCATTTGATCCATGACTTTGAACAGCTCTGGATGCAAATCAGGAACAAGATGATGCCAGGAAATCTCGCCCTCTAAATCCTCAGCCAGATGCCGGGGGTGAACCCCTGTGAGCGCTTGAATTCCCAAAATCCCCACGGCATAAATATCGCTGCTAAAGCGGGGCTTGCCAGCAATCTGCTCATTGGGCATGTAGCCCTGTGTCCCGATAGAAATGGTGATGTTGGTCAGCCCTTGGTCTGGATCAACCCCCTGGGTACTGACTTGTTTGACGGCTCCAAAATCAATCAGGACAATACGGCGATCGCTGCGACGACGGATCAGATTAGATGGCTTGAGATCCCGATGGATCACCTGCCGTTGATGGACAAAGGACAAGACCTGTAGAATGTCCTTTAGCCAAAAGATCACCTGATTTTCCGACCAAGTTTTGCTTTCCACAAACTCTTTGGTCAGCGGTTCTCCTGCCACATATTCCTGCGCCAGGTAAAACTCTTGATTGTCTTCAAAGTGAGCGAGCAGGCGAGGAATTTGGTCATGGCTACCCAGCTGATAAAGCACCTGGGCTTCGGTGTTGAAGCACCGTCTGGCCATTTGCAACGCATCGTCGCTGTGAATTTGGGGCTTAAGCTGTTTGATCACGCATTGAGGATGACCCGGCAAATGCAAATCTTCTGCCAGAAAAGTCCGACCAAACCCGCCTACTCCCAGCTGGCTAGTAATTTTGTACCGTCCGCCCAGAGGCTTATCTGGGCTGATCAGGGAAATTGAGCGACTCATGATGGAATTGGCTTCGTTGAAGTTCAGTCACAATCAAGCCCCGAAGGCGTTTCAGAGTCTTTGCCCCAAACTCGAACTATTGCTAGGGCAACCTACCTGTCCGCTGAGATGTAGATGCGTGAGACAGGAAAACCCTATAAATCTTACTCCAGCATAAAGAAGTAATTTGGATTCGTAACCCTATCACCCTTTAAACTTCACTACCCGTAATGGGATGGTGTTCCAAATCTGCTATCTATCTGCTACCTAATCTACTGAAAACCTAACACTATCTCTGAAAAAGCACCCGTGATCCCAACCGAAACCGGCTTTGTCTTTTATACTTCATCCTAATCTTAATCTTTGTTCACCTGGAGTACCCAGTGGGGGTATCTTAAAAAATCACTACAATTCCAGTTGGTTGCCATCGTTTACTGGGTCAGCTGGTGGGCCAACTACTGGGTTAGCTACTGGGTCAACTCTGTATTGACTTCGTTAACCTGCCGCCGCTTCAGCTCCACAGACTCCGAGCGCGGCAGCAGATCAAACACCTGCCGAAAAGCATCGTCCACTTTTTCAAAGGGAATCGCCCCTTTTTCGTTAAAGACTACTTTGCCAGACTGGTCTAGCAGCACCGTCTGCGGTACAAAGCCCTGATAGTAGTAGCCAGGATCGGTTGGCTCATAGCTCGATTTCAGGGGAATAGCGTCTACATTAATCGGCACAAAATTGGCGGCTCGACCATAGAAGGAGTCTAGTTGAGAAACGACGGAGGAGTAGAGTTTGCAGTCCACGCTATCGTCAACATAAAACACCAGCAGGGTAGGAGATTGCAGCTGCAGCGACTCGACTAACGTGACGCGAGGAGGCACCAGAGAGCCATTGCCAGCATAGAGGGGAAAAATGTTGCCGTCATAGCGATCGTCGGTCAAGCTGGCCCAGGCGGGTGGTGCCCACAGCAGAACGCAGCCAACCAGCCCCAGAACCAGTCCAACACTAGCCCGGGACGCCCAGCGTGGCATCCCATTTCTGACAAACTGGCTGACAACCGCCATACAGACGGAAAACAAAGATCTAACCTTCATGCAAACTGCGCCTAAATCACTAAGATTGCTATCTATGCCATTTTGCAGCATCAAAGGCGATCGCACCAACTGAGGCAGTTCACCCTCGCTGATTTTGCGGTTCAGCGTCGCATCCGGCTATCTTGCCAGGCGTTGCCTAAGCCTTTGAGGATGCCTCGCCCCACCAATCCCAACCCTCGCCCCACCACTTCTGTCAACACGTAAATTACGCCATTGCCCACAAACGACACAACCGCTCGCAACCGAGGGGCGATCGCATCCCGGGTTTCCAGCGCTAACGTCACGGCCAGCTGGACGCCGGCCAGATCTTCTAGCTCAGCGTTGCGAGGGGCATAGATCGAGGTTTTCCGTAGTCCCTTCCCTGAAAAAGCATAGAGGGGATACTGGCTTTCAAAAATATTTTGGGGTTCCCGAAAATATTGTTCGATGCGATATTTCCAGGACAAATCATTACGAAACCGTTCGATCTCGCGGTTAGACAGCAGTCGCCGACTGTAGAAGGTTTGCTTAATACTCTCTACACTGGCAAACCGATTGAGCACCGGTTGCACTACGGCATTAGACATCTGGATGAGCAGATTTTCGGTTAACAGTTCGGCCCGCTTCAAAGACTCTGGGTTTCCGGGCGCATATGGAATGCTATCCACCGCCAGCGGCACCTGAAACAGCAGATATTGGATCAGTTCCACAACACCCGGAATTTTGTTGAGAATTGCCGTCTGGACGATCGCTGCATCCTGAAGCAACGTCTGCACCACTTCTACCGCTTCACCGCCCAGGGCAACCGTATAGTACTTGCCAAAAAAATCGGTCGTCACCGCTTGCCAAAGATCCAACAGCAGCGCCGATCGCTTGTCCGTTAGCTGCTCCGGCAGCACCTCTGAGTAGCGCAGCTCCTGCAGCAAATCTTCTAGCTTGCGCAGCACCAGGTAAAACAGCTCCCGCTTCTTCTCCTGGCGTAAGATATCGGTTTCTAGGGGTGTTTCCGTGGCATTCTCTAGATTAGTTTGCAGCTTTGCCAACACCGTATCAAACAGCACCGATTGTAGACTGCGCTGAGTGGCGATCGCCGTTTCTGGGGGAGCGTTCGGTAAAGCGGCAGGCGGCGGGACAACCTCTGGAATTGGGGCGGCTGGGGCTGGAGCATTGGGGGTTGCCAACAGCCAGCTGACCAGTTTGCGGGCCGTTCGCAGCTCTCGCTGGCGTCCGGCTAGAATGGCGCGATCCACTAAAGACAGCTCTAGACTCAGCAATTCGGCATTGACTTCGGTCAGGGCAGCATCAATTTGCCGAATGCCGGACTGACGGATGTGGCGGCGAAGCCGGATGAGGGGGGGCAGTCTAGAGAGATTGAGAGGAGGCGAGGGGGAGGGAGTCGGGGCAATAGGTAGTGGAGGGGAAAGGAGAGAATTGCTCCAGAAGAACGATCGCCCGCTGGCAACCCGCCGAATCACATTGACCAACCCCTCGGGTTCCAGCTGCTTGGGACAATAGCCGGTGGCCCCTGCTTGTTCAGCGGCGGCTCTGAGGATAGGTTCCGTGGAGGTGCTCAGCAGTAAGAGCGGCAGGGTGGGATATTGCCTGCGCAAGCGCTGACAGAGAACGAGTCCTGGCAGCCGATCGGGTTGCGATCGCCCCAATCCCATATCCAGAATCACCAGGTCGGCACTTGCCTCTGTTGCCTCTGTGGGGGAGAGTTCTGCAGCGGAGCGATTGGCTAAAAATTGCAGGGCGGCTTCCCCCGTTGGCAGATCTGCCACAATCCTGAAATCAGCATAGCGTTCTAGCCAGACCCGGAGTCCCAATCGGAAGACGGCATCTTCGTCAATCAGGATTAATCGGAACGGAGGATGTGGGATCGGTAGGGCATCAACTAGTGCATCAACGCTCATGGCAGTTTCTGCAAACGAGGGGGCGAGTCGGGACAGCAGGAGGATAGGAAGGAAACTGCCAGTTTTCCTATCGGCTCAGAGTTGAACGGGGGTGGGATGATGGGCTGGTTGAGGCGAACCTCCTGCAAGCTGGCTCACCTGGACGCGATCGAGATCAATTGCCCTAAAGGGTTAACAGACTCATATCAATCAACCCATACCCCCATTTAGGATCAAAGGTACCAGCGGGTTTGCCGGGAATCCGGCAGGCTTTGCGCAGGATCTGCTTAGCTTGATCCGGGGTGAGATTGCTGTTTTTTTGCAGCATCAGCGCCACAATACCGGCGACAAAGGGGGAAGACATACTGGTTCCAGCACTCGCCCGATAGTAGGTATTTACCACATAAGTTGGATCGGGCGCAGAGTCGCGGGAGAGCGCCGAGAGAACAAATGCGCCCGGTGCGGCTACGTCAGGTTTTTGCCTGCCGTCGCGTAACGGGCCGGTGCTGCTAAAGGGCGAGATCGTGCCTTTGGTAACACCGCTGGCGCTTTGCAATTTGCCGTCTTTGCTCGTCCATTGGATACGGCTGGTAAACGAGGCAACTGTGATGGTCTGGGCCGAGGCTCCCGGTGCACCAATTTTTTTGCGATCGCTCAAAAATTCCATTGGAGCTACAAACTGAACATTGCCCTTAGGGGCATCGCTGGCAGACCAGATATCCACCGTGCCTTTACTAACGGCAACGCCCCGCAGCCGCAGTTTCCAAAATCCTGTCGGCACCGGTAGCGGTCGGGCATCGGTGCTGCCCAAAGCACTAATGCGCAATACAAAGGCTTTGTCCCCATTTCCCAGAGCGGGGACGGGCGGCGGCGTTTCCACCTCAACCCGATAGGTATTGTCTAGAAAATAGCGTTTGACATTGGGATTATTAGACGGCTCTGGCTTAGCCACGCCAGTAGAGCTGCCCTTCGGTGAAGTCAGAGAAACTTCGATAGTGTCAAATTTGGAGTACCAGCCAATAAAAGTAACGGTGGAGAGAGGAGCTGTGGGAGCTGAGGCAGGAACAGAAAAGATCACCTGCTGCGAACTCCCGGTTTTTAGCTGCATTTCAGCATGGAGCCGCACACCGCCACTAGAGCCATCGCCGCTGTCATTTCCGGCTGCCGCACAAATAATGCGTCCGGGGCCAGATTGTTCATCCATTAATCGCGAGATGATATCTGTGCCGTCATGGGGATTAGCATGGGCACGAAGGCTCAGGTTCACCACCGCAGGCAATCCTGCCGCTTTAGCTTTAGCAAAGATGTAGCGGACGCCATCCATAATGCTGGTGTCTTTCAAGTCGGTTTTCACCAGAACCAGCTTGGCTTCGGGGGCGATACCCCGATAGACCGCATCGTTACCGGCCGCAATCCCGGCGACATGGGTGCCATGCCCTACCGTATCCCGAGAACCGACAATCTGAGCGCCCGTATACTCAAAGCCATAAGGTCCGATGCCCGGTACACCTGCCCCAGGCACCGTTTGATCCCAAATGCTGAGGATGCGACCCTTGAAGGCAGGATGCTGCGGATCGATGCCGCTATCTACCGTGCCGATGATCACATTTTTGCCTGTTAAGCCGGTCTTGCTGATAAATTGAGCCAGTTTGACTGCTGGAGCCGCTACATCCATCGCCAAGTTAGAGTAGCGGGCTGGATGGATATAGTGAATCGTCGGTTCTTCAGACAGCTCATCTAGACTGGAGATGGGCAAAAAGGCAGTGCGGATGCTCCCACTCGGCTGATTCACCGTAATGCCGTATTGGGCGAGATGATCAAAGTTGGCATTGGGTTCGCATTCGATCGTCACAGAAACCCGAGCGGGCTTTAGATCGGCTTCGTTGGAAACGATCGCCATTTCGCTAAAGGCGCTTCGCAGTCCTTGCTTGCCACTGTCAGCGTGCGTCTCGACCAGGCTAGACAATCCTGGCCCTAGTTTGTCATACTGCATTGCGGTTTTACTCAGCTTGCTTCATTCAACACTCAAGCACACTCAGTCCGTCTCGGGTAAAACTGTTACGAAAGTGTGCAATTTGTCAAATTCCATCATGGTATCGGCTAAAGGCGCTAAAAAGACGGAAAAGGTTGATTTTTGCCTGTACTACAGTTGTATTTAATTTGTGTTTAAAGTGGGGTTGAGGTAAATTTTAAGCGGGGTTTGGCTGAGTCCAAGCGGGTTTTGTCCTATCCCTCACTTCTGTCCTGGAGAACTTCTGTCCTGGAGAGCTGCTCATGCCGCATCTTGCGAAGATCCTGATCTATCCAATTAAGTCATTGGATGGTGTGGAAGTCCCCCAAATCAGCGTTTGGGAAGGCGGGGCTTTAGCGCATGATCGCGAGTTTGCGATCGTGGATACAGCCGGTAAAGTAGTAAATGCCAAGCGAACGCCCAAAATCCATCAGATCCGGTCGGCGTTTGATCTCGATGCCCGCATGATCACCCTGTGGGTTGAGGGCGGCAGCGCCATGCAATCTTTTCATTTAGATGGCGATCGCCCCGCCCTGGAAGGCTGGCTGTCTGATTACTTTGAGCATTCTGTTGCTCTGATGCAAAACTGCCACATGGGGTTTCCCGATGATACGGATGCCTCTGGTCCTACCTTGGTGAGTACTGCCAGCCTCGAAACGGTAGCTGGCTGGTTTGGGCAAAGCCTGGAGGAAGCTCGGCGGCGGTTTCGGGCCAATCTAGAAATTAGTGCTGTGCCAGCTTTTTGGGAAGATCAGCTCTATGGGGCATCTGGGGAAGGCATCCCGTTGAGGATTGGCGATCTTCTGCTTGTGAGCAGCCATCCCTGCCAACGCTGTGTGGTGCCGACGCGCAACCCCTGGAGCGGCGATCGCGATCGCGATTTCCAGTCCAAATTCACTACCCATCGAGAAGCAAGCTTACCCGATGGCGTGCCGCTCTCGCAGTTTAACCACTTCTATAAGCTGACGCTAAATACTAAAGTGTCTCCTGCTGAAGCAGGCAAGGTGCTACGACTGGGCGATCGGATCAGCTTGTAAGCCAGGGTAGATGCTGTCAAGGTAGACTGGAATCAATTACCGCTCAAGCTAAAGTGGGACTAGACTTTGCAGATTACGTTTTTAGGAACCAGCTCCGGTGTGCCGACGCGATCGCGCAATGTCTCCAGCATTGCAGTGCGCTTGCCCCAGCGATCGGAGGTCTGGCTATTTGACTGTGGCGAAGGAACGCAGCATCAAATTCTGCGCAGCGACCTGAGAATTAGCCAAATCACCCGCATCTTCGTTACCCACATGCACGGGGATCACACCTACGGGTTGATGGGATTGCTCGCCAGCTGCGGACTCGCTGGCAACCCCAGCCGAATTGATATTTACGGCCCGCCCAAGCTAGAAGAGTATCTCAAAGCCTGTGGGCGCTACTCACAGACGTACTTCCAATACCCGGTTAAAATCCATACCGTTCAACCTGGCGTAATCTTTGAGGACGAAGAATATACCGTCAGCTGCGCCCCACTGACGCATCGAGTGCCTGCCTTTGGCTACCGCATTGCTGAAAAAGACAAACCGGGACGGTTTGATGTCGAGCAAGCCAACGCCTTGGGCATTCCATCGGGGCCGCTGTATGGCAAACTGAAGCGGGGCGAAGCCATCACTCTACCCGATGGGCGGGTAATCCAAGGGGCTGACTTATGCGGTGAAACGCAAATTGGCCGAAAGTTTGTCTACTGCACAGATACTATCTATTGCGACAGCGCCGTTGCCCTGGCCCAGGATGCCGATGTATTGATTCATGAAGCAACGTTTGCCCATCAAGATGCTGAATTGGCTTATCAACGCCTGCACTCAACTTCTACAATGGCCGCTCAAACCGCGCTGGTAGCCCAGGCCAAGCAGCTGATTATGACTCACTTTAGCCCCCGCTATGCCCCAGGAAATGCGATCGGTCTGGATGACCTGTTGGCAGAAGCCCAAGCCATTTTCCCGAATACCTTGATGGCGTATGATTTCCTCACCTATGAAATTCCGCGCCGCCAAACTGAAAAATTCGCTACCCTGCACTGAGGCTATAATTTGGGTCCAGGCAATCGGAGAACAAAATCAAATTTCTGGCTGCCATTCATCCTCTCATCGCTGAGTATTAGATGTGACTGCTCCGACCCAGCTATTATGGGCCCTGATCGGGTTAATTCTGACTATTGGTGGAACTCTGCTTGAGGCATTTATTGCCAGTCCTCTCGGTTTGTGGGGACAAGGTTCGCAAGTTTATTCATTGGGGGTCAGTTGCCAGGTAGGGGCGGTTCTGCTGATTAGCTGCTTAGGCGGTAGACAAGCGGCAGTGATTTCCCAAATTGCTTACCTCCTGCTAGGGCTGACCTCCTGGTTCAATGTTTTTACCCATGGCGGCGGACTAGACTATGTGCATCGTCCGAGCTTTGGCTATTTGCTGGGGTTTGTGCCGGGAGCCTGGCTGTGTGGCTGGTTAGCATTTCGGCTATCGGTGCGGCTAGAGCATTTAGCCCTGAGCTGTTTGGGGGGGCTGCTCATGATCCACTTGACAGGCATTGCCTATCTTTTAGTTGCGCATTCCTTTCATTGGTCAGGGGTAGGGCAAGTCTCAGTCTTACAAGCGATCTCGACATACTCACTCAACCCGCTAGGGGGACAGCTGGCGATCGTCTGTGCTGTCGCTGTACTTGCCTTCGGTCTGCGCCGTTTAATGTTTTATTAGTATAGGGAGCGATCCAGATGAAAATTTGCGCAGGGTGCGGGTAAAATACCTGCTGCAACCTTCAACAGGTTTCATTAAATAGGCTTCATTATGCCTCAAAATCGCGACTCAACCGTGACTAATAGCTTGCCCCTGCTCTATGCCTGGGCAGCCAGCCCGATCCCTCAGCTGAACTTATGAATCTGAAAAACCGCCTGTTTTGGGTTGCTGCCGTTATAGGACTCATCCTGGATCAACTTACCAAATTTTTGATTGTCAGCGCGTTTCAGCTGGGCGATACCCTGCCGCTGATTCCTGGTGTCTTTCACTTCACCTATGTAGCTAACAAAGGGGCCGCCTTTAGCCTGTTTAGCGAAAAAGGAGAATGGTTGCGCTGGCTATCGCTGGTGGTCAGTCTAGGGCTGATGAGTTTGGCCTGGCTCGGCCCCCGCATGAGCCGCTGGGAGCAGGCTGGCTATGGGCTGATTTTGGCAGGTGCCCTGGGCAATGGCATCGATCGCTTTACCGCTGGACAAGTGGTTGATTTCCTGGATTTTCGCCTGATCCGGTTTCCAGTTTTTAATCTGGCCGATATTTGTATCAACATTGGCATATTTTGTCTGCTCGTTGCTGCTTTCCAGAAACCACCGCAGTCTAACGGTAGCAAGCGTCCTCCTAGCTCCAAGGGATAAGGTTGCTAGATCGCCATCGATCGCAAGGTCCAAAATTTTGCCAGCAAAACCCGCTAGTCCTTAAAGGGTAAGGCTTTTGTTGCAAAGGCTAAGCTCATGCAAAAAAATCATGGCTTGAATCCCCTTACCCAAAACCCTAGGGGCGATCTACTGGGTCTAGCAGAGAATTTTATAGTTGAGTTTTTTGCCAGCGGCACTTTACCCCGCTAGCAAAGAATCTTGTACCTAAAAATAAGACCCCCCCACGACGCTGGAGAATCTGTCTGAGGGAGGGAACACTCTATGTCATAATACGTAACAGAGTTTTTAATATTTAATTGCCTAAATCATTGCTGATTATTAGGAGCCGCCCATGAGTACTGAAGCGATTGAGCCTAAGATCCTCGATAGCTACGAATGCGGAGCCTGCGGTTACATTTATGAGCCTCGCAAAGGAGATAATACTCAAGATATTGCAGCGGGCACTGCCTTTGAAGAGTTGTCAGAAATCTGGCGCTGTCCGGTTTGTGGAGCCCGAAAGACTCGGTTTAGCAATATTGGTCCCGTTGGAGGACCTTCGGGCTTCAAAGAAAACTTGAAGTATGGCTTGGGCGTCAACACGATGACACCCAGTCAAAAAAATCTTTTAATCTTTGGTGCTCTGGGACTAGCGGTGCTCTTCTTTCTCAGCCTTTACGGGTTGAATTAAGCGAATAACGCTAGCCTGGCGGTTAGGAGTTTTCTGAAATCGTTGCCTGGTTGTTTCTCATGACCAGGTTATTCATTAGTCATCTCGTCAAAGTCATCGATCGAAATTCACATGCACCCGATTCTGAAGCCGCTCCGGCAAATTGTTCTCATTTTGGTGGCTGTCTTGCTCTGTAGCAGCTGCACCAAAGCTTATTTACCTTCCATTAGCTCCAACCCCTGGGAGATCGTACCGCTGCCCACAGAAGCAACCTTGGCAGATGTGTCTTTCACCGATGCCCAGAACGGCTGGCTGGTAGGCAACAATTCAACGTTGCTGCATACGACAGATGGCGGTAAGTCTTGGGAACAGCGCAGCCTGGACTTGGGAGACGGTAAATATACTTTCACTTCGGTCAGCTTTACCGGAAATAATGGCTGGATCGTGGGGCAACCTGCCCTACTGCTGCACACGACGGATGGCGGCAAGTCCTGGTCGCGGATTCCGCTCAGCGAAAAGCTGCCCGGTTCGCCCTACATGATCACGGCATTAGGGAATAAGTCAGCCGAAATGGCCACGGATGTGGGCGCTATCTACCGTACTGAGGACAACGGCAAGAGTTGGCAGGCGATGGTGCAAGAAGCAGTGGGGGTATCGCGAGACATTGAGCGATCGCCAGATGGTAAGTATGTGGCGGTTTCAGCCCGAGGCAGTTTCTACTCAACTTGGGAACCGGGTCAGGCGGCCTGGCAACCCTACAACCGCACCAGTTCGCGCCGCCTACAAAGTATGGGCTTTGGAAAAGATGGGCAGCTTTGGCTCGTGGCGCGAGGGGGCGTAGTCCAGTTCAGCGATCCCAAAGAGGCAGACAAATGGGGAGAGGCGGTCACTCCTGAATTTTCCACCAGCTGGGGATTGCTCGATTTGGCCTACCGTACCCCTGAAGAAGTATGGGTTTCGGGCGGGAGCGGCAACCTTT
>DATNOY010000891.1:0-3429 GCA_036703495.1 Coleofasciculaceae cyanobacterium | reverse complement strand
ACCTACACTTGTTTGAACGGATAAAAGGACAATAATGCCAATTAAAAAGCAGGCTCACTTACTGGGTTTTATTCAGCACGGGGTCAACAGCCACGCAACGGGTATGTGGCGACACTTCAAAGACAAAATTAACTGGGACTGGAGCCGTCCACCCTACTGGCAGCATATGGCTCGAACCTTGGAGCGGGGATTGTTCGATGCAATGTTTATTGCCGATGAACTTGCACCTTACAATAACTATGAACAAAGCTCAGATGCTTGCGTAAAATGGGCAGTTCAATGTCCAACTCACGAGCCTTCAACGCTGGTTCCTATTATTACGACAGCAACGAAGCATCTGGGAGTTGGTGTTACCCTTTCCACTGCTTTTGAGCATCCCTACTCAATGGTGCGGCGGCTCTCTAGCTTAGACCATCTCTCCGACGGGCGGGTTGCCTGGAACATTGTCAGTTCTTATTCTAAAAGCGAATGGGAAGCGTATGGCGCTAAGATGAGCGATCGCTCTAGGCGGTACGATCTCATGGAAGAGTATATGGAAATCTGCTATAGACTTTGGGATTCTTGGGAACCTGATGCAATCATTGCTGATAAAGCAAGCGGTATCTTTGCAGATCCTACTAAAGTTCATGAAGTGGATTATCAAGGTGAATTTTTTAGCTGCAAAGGGCGGTCATTTTGCTATCATTCTCCTCAAGGCAGACCGGTACTCTGGCAGGCAGGATCTTCCGATCGCGGTCGTGACTTTGCTGCCAAACATGCTGAAGCAATCTTTGCTGTTCATCCCAACGTGGAGCGAATGCGCCAGTACACGGATGACTTAAACGATCGCCTGCAAAACAAATTTTATCGTCCTCCAGGGAGCGTGAAGCTGATTTATGGGATGCAGTGCATCGTCGGCGAATCGCGGGATCATGCTCAGGAAAAATATGAACAGATTCGGGCCAATATTCCGCTAGAGGGGGCGCTAGCCTGGATCTCTGGACATTTTGGCCCAGATTTCTCAAAGTATGATTTGCATGAATACGTGCAAAATATCGAGATTCCTGGTATTCAAGGACTGTTCGACAGCATCCTTTATGCTAAAGGAGGTGATCCGATCACCGTGAAAGAAGCGGCTCTCTATTACGCAATGGGAATGGGAATGCCGATTACCGTCGGAACTCCATCTGATATTGCTGACACGATGGAATACTATATGGATGAGGGCGGAGCCGATGGGTTTATGCTCGTTGCCACCTATACACCCGGATGTTTTGAAGAATTTGTGGATCTAGTTGTACCTGAATTGCAACGCCGAGGGCGCTACCGCACTGCTTACTCAGGAAAAACATTGCGTGACAATCTTTTGGCTGACTAATTATTTCGGTAGCGTAAAACTCATCGAGCAATCTCTTTCCTGCTGTATTTCATCCAACTGAGAACCGCTATAATTCTCAGAGGGAGAAGTGCGATCGCCCCCGTCCTGGGTATAGTAATCTGCTCTTGTCATTTGTATCGTGCCCTGAGCTGCCGTCGCCTTCCCAATCAACTCTTTTTCAAGAGGATTTCTTCTGTATCAAGCTTAATTGCCTAAAACAGGTATGTTGGAAAAGTGCCAAAAGGGGCGCAACGCCCCCTTTTGGATATCAGCCTCCCCCTAATTTAGGTAGCACGTTTGCCGTTATTTAACAAAGCTGAACTGAGCAGAGTTGAGATTCAGGGAAGGTGCATCCTGGACGATCGCCAGCAGCTCATCCGGCTGGAACAACGTTGGACCATTCTTGCGGAAAATGCCGATATCTTGCTGGGCAGTGCCGCCTCTGAGGGAATTGTTGATCGGCTTCAGGACATACTGATTGGCGCTTCCGGCAAGCTGAATCACATCTTCACTCCTCTTAAAGTCAACAATCCGAGCAAAATCGCCAGTGCCGTCGATGCCGTCGAAAAAGTTGCGGGCATCCCCATCGGCAAGATTATTGCCATCGTCATAGAGGACTTTGCCGTTAATACCGACCACAAATCTATCTGCCCCTGCACCTCCGACTAGAATATCGATTTCTCCCCGTCCCAAGTTACCTTGAAAGTTTGTATCTACACCTGTAAGGGTGTCACTGCCACCGCCGCCCGCCAGAGTATCGTTACCTGTATCGCCAAATAGTTTATCTGAAACGGCACCCCCCATGACAATGTCGTTGCCGTTACCGCCAGAAGCATCAATTCTGGTATTTGTATTCGTAGCGATCGACATGCGATCGTTACCATCACCACCCGTAAATTGAATAGCACTAATACCACTGCTGACAGACAGATTTTGCACGACAAACACATCATCGCCACCCAAGCCGTTGATTGCCTGAAACGTCTCCACTTCCCGGATAGTTAGGGTAATAGGCACGAGATTGGTACGCTCAAACACAACGCCTGCCGCGGACTGACGCAGCGTGAACTGATCGCCTTGGGTAATAGAACCATTGACCAGCAAGTTGTCTGTGCCCGTGCCGCCCTGAATGACATCACTGCCATCTCCATCGACCCATTCAAAAGAGTCATTGCCTGCGCCGCCAATCATCGTATCATTGCCTTTATTGCCGACTACAAGATCATTGCCATCGCCGCCATCTAGAACATCATTTCCGTCGCCGCCTAGCAGAGTATCATTCCCTTCATCGCCGTTGAGGGCATCGTTGTCGGCTCCTCCAGAGAGACGATCATTCCCCAATCCGCCGCTCAGGCTATCAAAGCCTGCCCCACCATCCAGCGTGTCGTTGCCGCCAAGACCCAAGAGGCGATCGTTTCCGCCATTACCCGATAGAATGTTATCGAGGAAGTTGCCTGTCAAAATATCATCGCCGTTGCCGCCTGATAAATTTTCAATACTGATCAAGATAGCCGTGCCACCCGGAAAGGTTGCTGTTCCACTCTCTAATGAAGCCTGAATGTTGCTACCAAAGCCGGCGTAGCTGACCGTGTCAATACCGAAACCGCCATCTAATCGGTCATTGCCCAGTCCGCCGAATATCACATCATTTACATTAGTGCCAATCAAATTATCGTCGCCGAGGGTTCCACTAAGCACTGCCATGATGGGTGACTCCTGAATTAAGAGATAAGGGACTAAGTGTGAGCTGAGCGGTATATAGTGGGAGCTTTTTTTGTACCTTTGCTTGTGCTTCAGCTCTACAACTAAAATAGGTTTTCCCTTTTTATTTGTCGGTAAGAGAAAGTCAGGAAAAGTCTGATGTTTTGAGTCGATCAAGGCATGTTTGAGGGTTGAATAGCCTATAGTGATACGCACTCAGATGAGGACGGGTGGGGGCTGCGGTCTACGCGCGCCCCCTCTCATTTGGATGAGAACTGCTGAACTGCTATACAAGCCCAGTTGTGCAAAAGCTTTATCTTCTATGAAAACACAGTTTTAGAAGCCGCTGCGTGTTCGAGATCCAGATGGAT
>DATNOY010000890.1:0-3030 GCA_036703495.1 Coleofasciculaceae cyanobacterium | reverse complement strand
GATTTTCCAGAGGGTGGACTCAAAGCCATTCCCTACGGCATTTACGATATCGTTCATAATCTGGAGTATGTGGGAACAACAGCCGATACCGCAGAGTTTGCCGTCGATGCCATCAGTCGTTGGTGGCAACGCCAAGACCATCCTGAGTTTACCCAGGAGAATCGGTTGCTAATTTTGTGTGTTTGTCACCATTCTACTGGCGCGTCCAAATGGAATTCAATTAAACATCGCTTATTCATGACCACTTACTGCATCGTGAAACTGCCTTTCTTCCTCCTTGCTAAGTTCTCGTCCTAGTATCTGCTAGGTTGGGTTGAACAGCCTGAAACCCAACACCAGCAATAGTTATGTTGGGTTACGCTGTCGCCAACCCAACCTACGTATGAATAAGCGTTTCAGAGATTCTGTTAGTTAATCAGGGTGGCAACCTCGAAGCAACTTGTTTGCGTAATCTGAACTCCGACACAATTAAAAGCTATCGGCTCGGTATTGATTCATACTCGCGGGCAGGTTGGGATTCTCCAGCCTGCTCTATTTGTTGGAGTGTATTTAAGGCCAGGAAACCAAATCCAACCTTGGATGCAATGTCTAGCAGAGTGTAGCCAGCAGTTTCACCAGTCTGATTCAACACTTCAAATCCTGTACTAGCTAAAATCCACACTACCGGGTAAAGCGTCCACAGGATAACATGGACAGTGACCAATTTACGGAACGCTTTCTTCGATCGCGGATGGTGTTGCTCTGCTTCCTTCCGATACGGAACCAGTAAAAGATACAGAATTGCCAGAAATGCCCCACAACTCACAACATACCAGATGTAATTAGTTGGTTTGGGCGAGATAGCTGACATTGCGCCTGTGGCAATCATAAACTGGTTTGCTCCAATCAAGCCGCTTAACAAGGGGATGCTGCTGCGTCCCAGAAAGGTCAAATCCAGGATGAGTAAGGGCGTGGAGATGAACCAGGTGATGTACCGTGCCCAAAAAGTGGGGCGACCATCGATGATGCTAAAGCCTTGCCCTAAGGCCATTGCCAGATACAGTGCAGATGCTATCAAACAGATGAAGAAATTCAGGGTGTAAAGAATTTTCCAACGTTCGTTGCGGGCGTTATGAGCACCAAAGCCAAAAATAGCTGAGCCGACCGCCATGCTAAATACTCCTGTCCATAGCCAGGTCTGAACCATAATCCCTCATCAGTCAATCATCTACAACTGTTGACAGAATTACAGGCTTGCAAAAGTAATACATGACACCTAAGAAAGATTCTAAGCAGCAATTGTCATTATTTTTGAGGCTGAAGCAATTTATTGGTGTGAAAGTCAAAATGCTGAGCCTGGCTAGGCTTTCCGACTTCCACATAGCTATAGCAGCGACAAAGCTAGAGGAACCCCTCAGGTTCTGACCTTCCCCTGGCTTCCAAACTCCAGTAATTACAAGACTTTCAACCTTTCATGCTCAATTTGCTGGGGGAAGATGAACCGCCTATTCTGAATTTATCAAAGGGAAGGGAGACGAAAGAATACGCCTCACCTCCTACCCCTCGTCTTACAATTAGGAGTCAATGATGGCTGCGTTCGGTAGCTAGAATTCGGGCGATCGCCTCTGGCAAGTCTTCTAATTCGGTATCGGCTTCGGTCGCATCCACAGGAGAAATAGAGGTACAACTAGGGTCACATTCGCCGGTATCGTAAACTTGTACGATCCATTGATCAGGCAGCCCTTCCACCCCAATTTCAATAGCAGCCCAGGTTTCTCCTATCATTCACCATGGGGTCAACGAGTTTCTTTAAAGCAAGCCTTCTCTTCCGAAGCAGCCAGAAGTGCAGCAAAATTTTGGAATGTGACCCTAATCTAAAGTAGTATTTCTACAAAGCTCCACCAGCAATTCGCTCGTTCCTGTCCATGAAAATCCTGATTCTTGCGTCTAATCCCCGTAAAGATCTCAACTTGTTCAAGGTGTATTTCATAGACTTTTATTATGCTCATCAGGGAAGCATTGAAGAAGTATTTACCTAGAATTACCCAAACAAATCTCTACAATTCTTCACTTGTTGTTGGCTATGATAAAACTCCTATTGTTTAAGCATCTTGTCCGTAAAATTACGCCCAAAACAATTTCCTCGCGGCATCTTTTGAGATTACGGAAGATCGGTGTGGGAATGGCGATCGCTTCACTGCTAGTTAGTGAAACGACCGCCCCTTCCTTGGCTGCCCCCTCTTCCTTGGCTTCTCCTCAAATAACGGCAGGGTTATTTGGGTTACCCATTCCGAACATTCCCATTCCAGGGGGTTCTTTAGAAAACGTGCTGCAAGGGGCGATCGCCGAGCAACTGATCAAAGCCTTAGGGGGCACGTTGTCAACCGAGGCTGCGATTACCTCCAGTCCAAACGCCATTTTCCCCACGGTGGTTACCCTTCCGGGGAGTCCCTTCCAGCCCCAAGCAGTCCCTTCGACGCTAATTCAGCAACTTCATAACTCCAACGATGGCACCGTTGCTTTTTTGCCTGGTGATTACACCATCCCGATCGATGTCTTTTGTATGAAAGTCTCTGCTCATAGCCCAGACGGACATCGCTACTTGCTGGCACCTTTAGAGGGCAAATGGGCTGATATCATCACTGCGCTGAATGCGCGATCGGCAGGTACATCCATTCCGCATTCCCAACTGCAAGTGTTGTCTTGGAATTTGCAGGCAGGCATGAAATACGAAGAACTAACCCCTGAACTCCAGGCGATCGTCGATCAACTGTTACCCGAATACAAATCCCGGTTGTCCAGAAGTTTGTATGAGACCATTGAAGCAAAATGGAGCGAATTAGCTAGCACTATTCCGGGTTTACCGTCCATGGACTCATCTCTAGAAAGGTTGGGTGAGGTGGGTCGAGCGATCGCCACTCTGCGAGATACGCGCGAAACCTTGATGCGTTACGGCAATGATTATGAGGCATTGTCTCGTCGGTTGGTTGTGACTGGGCACCAAGCCTCTGCCGATCGTTCAGCCTTGCCGGGTGGAGAGAGTACACCCTG
>DATNOY010000889.1:0-2389 GCA_036703495.1 Coleofasciculaceae cyanobacterium | reverse complement strand
TCTGTCTCAGTTGGCAAATTCGGCTATGCGCCCTACGAGCAGATTCGCATGGGGCAATGTTCGCCCAAGAGCGATCTGTATGCGTTGGCAGTGACGGCGGTCGTACTCTTGACTGGAAAACCACCGAATTTGTTAATCGATCCGCGATCGCTAGAGTGGCAGTGGCAGACCAAGGTCAGACTGAATCCGCGTCTGGTAGAAATCTTGGAAAAAATGATGGCGGAAAAGCCCCACGATCGCTATCCTTCTGCCAAGATCATTCTCCGAGAGCTGCATTTGCTAGGTCAGTCGGTGCACAATCTAGGAGCAGTGCCGCAGCATCCGGCAGGTCGGAATCTGCACCCAAGATACCGGTCAGATATAGCATTGCCCTCCAGCCAGCTGAGCCATACAGGCATTAAACTGGTATCGCCGCCGCACGGTTTGCCACCGCTGCACCACGAAGCGGCGCTGCCTTTGCCTCAGGTCGGAGCTTTAACCACCCAAATCACCTCAGCTCACATCGCAACGCTGGAATCAACCCACGCTGAGACCCCAACCCAGGTTGCCACCCAAATAGTGGCATCAGATAATGAAACGAAAGTGCAATCTTATACAGAATTGCTGCGATCGGGGCTTTACACGCCAACTTCTAGGCTGTCTCATGGCTCCACTTCAAGTCGTGCCACCCAAGTTACTACGTTGCCCTACACCACTTCCAGAGTGCTAATTAGGGAACCGCACAAGCCTTACATACAGCTCAAAAACGTTTTGGCATTGGGGCTTTTGGCTTTGTTGCCGGTCAGCGGCATGCTCTTGGGAGTGCAATCGCCTTACATTGCATCAGCCTGCCAGCTTTTGAACAATTGTGCTGGAGATGAGCAATCAGAGATTCGCTATCGCCATGCTGTTGAGCAAGCCGTTGGGGCTAAAACGCTGTCTGAAAATGCCCATAATTTGGTGGACTTGCAGCACGCCCGCGATCGCCTAGCGGATTCCCTTGCTCAGTTGGGTTCAATGTCAGGAGGCACTAAGATCTATGCCGAAGCGCAACAGGCATTACTGAACTATCGCAATACCCTTGAGCAATTGGAGACTCATCTGGAAAAAGAGACCCGAGCAGCGCAACTGTTGAAACGTGCCGAGGCAGAAGCTGAGAAGGCAACAGAGCAGACTAAGGCAGCCCAAACGGTTGAATCTTACAAAACCGCTGAGCTACAGTGGCGTCGAGCTCTAATGACATTGAGAACGGTTCAGCCAGATACTTTTGCGTCCAATCAAGTTGCGGCTCGCCTGCAAGAATACAGTGCTCGCTTACAAGCGGTTAGTCTGCGTATTCCAGGCTCTCCCAAGCCCTATTCGCAAGCAACCGAATGGCTCCAGCCTAGGGTAATTCAATCTGCTCGCCTACCTCAGTCCACGGGTGCGCCAAATTCTTCCGGGACTCCCTCTCAACAATCTAATTTTCAGGCTAATGTAGCGCCAAATTCCCTCAGACAAGGTCCAACGTTTCAGGCATCAGGGCAAGCGATTGCATCACCGCCTAATCAGTCCGGTCAAACTCAGCTGATCAGCAACTTACGCCTCGATCCAACGTCTGGCGCTTCCTCAAATGTGCCGGGTCGTTTTCCTGCATCCTCACGTTCCCGCGCAGGTAATTCCAGCTCTGCCGAAGTACCCGTTCGTCAAGTGCTTGCGCCTGCTGCTGCTTCATCTAATATTTCTAGACAGTCTCGCCTAGCGCAGCCGATGCCCATCGCGGCCGCACCCAATAACCCGTTCAACAGTGCTTTATTTACGGGGAGCGCACCGCTTTCTGCGTTTCAAACCTTAAATGATGTGTCGTTAGGGCTAGATGGAGCCTGGATTAACCCTGGGGGAACCTATGTCGCTAATCTTGTGCTGGAAAACTATAGCCAACGACCCTTTGGCTTTGTGCCCCTGTTTGCAGAGGTCAGGGATGCGAGCGGTCAGGCTGTCCAATCTAGAATTTTGCTGCGGGGCTCAGAAGATGGCGTTGTAGAACCGGGTGAAACGTTACGAGGGCAGCTTTTTTTACTCGATCGCCACTGGAATAACGCTGGCTCTCAGAATCTGACGCTAGTGATTCAGGAAGGTACGAGCGGTAGCCGCAATTTTCATCTGCCTTTTTAAGAGGGCCGAAATCAATTCTTCAGCCCTCATTCAGTGCTTAGAGAATCCTCTAAATGCCTACTCCTGATAGCAGTTGGCTAGCAGCTTGCTTGAGAATAGCGGCTTTGTCTGTTTGCTCCCAAGGTAGATCTAGGTCGCTGCGTCCAAAGTGACCATAAGCTGCAACATCTTGATAAAAACGTCCCCCTCGCTCAGCCGGAAGATGAGTCAGGTTAAAGGCTTGGATAATACCAGCGGGGCGTAGCTCAAAGTGTTG
>DATNOY010000888.1:0-2730 GCA_036703495.1 Coleofasciculaceae cyanobacterium | reverse complement strand
TTCCAAACCCCGCCGATGGGGAAGTTCTAGGGCAAATAAGGCTCCGCCCAGCGGGGCTCCAAAAAAGGCTCCTAGCGCTGCGCTCATGCCGCAAAACGTGAGAATGCGAACGGTGGGTAATGCCAGATTGAGCTGGCTGCCTAACCAGCCGCCAAGACTGCCATTCACTTGGACGAGAGGCGCTTCTGGTCCAGCACTGCCGCCTGCGACAATCGAAATGAGCGATGCCACAATCATGGCTGGAGTTTGTCTCAAATCAATGCGGCCGGGGTCATGCACTTTGTCCACTACAAAGGCACCTTCTCCGGGCAGTCCTAAGCAGTAAAGCGATAGTCCAACGAGTAAACCGCCGATTGTTGCAGTTATCCAAACGTAATTTTTAACCAGAAATTCTCTGGGGAACCAGGTTTGCAGGATCAGCGGCAACTGCTGCCAAACCAGATGCATAGACCCCTCTAGCAGGAAGTAGTAGGCGGTTGCCACTAGCCCGCCGACGATACCGATGATGGTGGCGCAAATAATGATCTGGGTGTAGGTCAAGTCACGACTCAGCGGCAGCCCTTGGTTCAGTGGAGTTGGGTGATCGATACCAGTTCATCCTTGATTGATCAGCGTTCTACTCAACGCTACTGGTAGCCCTGCTTTGAGTTTGTTTTTTGTGCTACCGAACATCTTGATCTCTGGGGTTTAGACTAATTTGCTTGCTCACAGCCCCATTGTCCTGCGTCAGAAAATCTGACGCGATTTAGTCCAAAGTCAAGTTGATCTAGTAAGCGAGGGTCAGCTTGATAGCCATCCTTAAGCCGTCCTACGAAATTCAAAAAGGGATGGAAGCAACGTTGCTTCCATCCCTTGCGTCACGTCTTGACAGTTTTAGGACTAGGAGATCGCCCCAGTCGAGACAGGTGAGGATTGCGGGCGAATATTTACCTGATTATCCTCATCCACATCTACAACCGCTGTGTCGCCAGCCTTGACGCGACCTGACAGCATTGCTTCTGCCAGGCTGTCCTCCAGGAGACGGGCGATCGCTCTCCGCAGGGGTCGCGCCCCGTAGCTGGGGCTAAAGCCCTCAGACACAACCCGCTCCTTGAAGGCATCGGTAACTTCTAGCCGAATCGATTGCTCACTGAGACGAGCCGTGACCTCTTGCAACAGCAGATCCGCAATCTGTTTCACCTCAGTTCGCTGGAGTGGGCGGAAGACAATGATCTCATCCAGTCGGTTGAGCAGTTCAGGACGGAAGTATTGCTTCATTTCATCCTGAATCCGATCGCGAATCTTGCTGTACTGAGCCGTTGCCGTATCCTCAGCCGAGATCTCAAAGCCTAACCCGCCCCCACCTTTTTCAATCACCTTGGAGCCAATATTGGAGGTCATGATCAACAAGGTGTTCTTGAAGCTAACGGTACGGCCTTTGGCATCGGTCAGGCGACCATCTTCTAGCATTTGCAGCAGCAAATTAAAAATATCTGGATGGGCCTTCTCAATTTCATCCAGCAAGATCACCGTATAGGGCTGACGCCGCACGGCTTCGGTGAGCTGCCCCCCTTCGTCATAGCCAACATAGCCCGGAGGAGAGCCAATCAGCTTCGAGACGGTATGGGATTCCATATACTCCGACATATCCAGCCGAATCATCGCCTCTTCGGAGCCAAAGATAGTGGACGCTAACGCTTTTGCTAGCTCAGTTTTACCCACGCCAGTTGGGCCTGAGAAAATCAGGCTGGCGATCGGGCGATCGGGACTGCCTAGACCCACCCTAGCCCGCCGAATAGCGCGCGCCACGGCTTTCACAGCTTCTTCCTGTCCCACGACTCGATTGTGTAGAGTCTGCTCTAAGTGCAACAGCAGCACCGATTCTGATTCAGTCAACTTGCTCACCGGAATCCCAGTCCAGGAAGCAATAATCTGAGCAATATCCTCGACGGTGACGGCCGTGAATGGCTGCTGTTCTTTGCTGCCCTTCTCGGACTGCAAATCCTTCACCGCTGCTTCTAGCTCAATTTCGCGATCGCGTAACGTTCCAGCCTGATCAAAATCCTGCGCTTTCGCGGCCACTTCCTTGGCAGCCGTGACTTGCCGCAGTTCCCGTTTCACGGCCTTGAGCGGCGAGTCCTGAGACTGGCGCAAATGCACCAGGGAACCAGCTTCATCCATCAGGTCGATCGCTTTGTCGGGCAAGAAGCGATCGGCAATATAGCGATCGGCCAGTTTCGCTGCGGCTTCTATAGTGGCATCGGTGAACGTCACTTGGTGGTGCTGTTCATAGACTGGGCGTAGCCCTCGCAAAATTTCGATCGTTTCCTCAACGGTAGGCTCTCCCACCGTGATCGGCTGAAACCGTCGCTCTAGAGCCGCATCTCGTTCAATATGTTGGCGATACTCATCCAACGTAGTGGCACCCACTACCTGAAACTCGCCCCGAGCTAGCGCTGGTTTCAGCAAGTTGGCAGCATCCATGCCGCCTTCGGACGCGCCCGCCCCGATCAGCGTGTGGATTTCATCAATCACTAAAATAATGTTTTGGGCTTGTCGCACTTCCTCAATAATTTGAGTCAGACGTTCCTCAAACTCGCCTCGGAAGCGGGTGCCTGACAAGAGCGCCCCCATATCCAGGCTGATCACCTGCTTATCGAGCAGAATTTCCGGTGCCTCTCGGTTGGCAATGCGCTGGGCTAAGCCTTCAGCGATCGCCGTTTTACCGACGCCCGGTTCCCCAACCAAAAC
>DATNOY010000887.1:0-2417 GCA_036703495.1 Coleofasciculaceae cyanobacterium | reverse complement strand
CGCGGCTTGGGGAACCGGAATCAGGTAAGAGAAACCGTTTGACATAAGGGACTCTACCGGCTTTCTTACCAGATTAGCGAATTACAGCCAACCTCGCAGGCGATAGATCCCCAGTCCGATATATTCCTTGAGGGCACGGCTGAAAAGATACAAGTTTCTGGCATCGGGTAAGGTATTGAGCAGGGTCGTTCCCGTAGTACTGCCCGGCAGGTTGATTTCTTCATTGGAAATCAAAAAATCAGTTGGAGCCGGAATGGCGTCAATACCTTGCTTCTGGAAAATCTAGAGCGATCGCGGCATATGCAGAGCTGAGGTTACTAGCAAGACGCGCTGGATGCCATGCGATCGCAAAATTTTCTTAACATTGACTGCATTTTCGTAAGTATTCAGCGACGTGGGATCTTGCAAAATAGCCGTCGCCGGAACCCCCATCTGCTGCATCAAGATGGCCATGTCTTGAGATTCTGAGGAACTGGCCTGTTGTAAATCCATCGTTCGTCCGCCGCTGAGGATAACGAGGGGCGCTTTGCCCTGTCGATACAGCGCTGCCCCATAAAGCACGCGATCGCCTTCCTCCATGATGTCTACTGAGGGGCGCGGGTAAACCTGCGGACGCGTGGCACCGCCCAATACTACAATTGCTCCTGCCTGCGGTAATGGGGTGGGTAGGTTTTGCCACTCTAGCGATTTCACGAGATGATTACTGATCCAGCTGTTGCTGCTCATGAGCAACAACAGCAAGGCTAGCACAATGCTGAGGGCGGCTAAGCGGGGGCGTTTCCAAAGGGTAATGAATGCCAGGATCAACAGTAAGCAGGACAGTCCTAACGGGTAAATAAACAGGGGAAGAAGCTTAGAAAAATAGAGAAACATGCTGCCTAAATCCTGAGTCCAAAAACATGAGTCCCAAACATGAGTCTCAAATCAAAGTTGACCATGCATGACCACTGTGACCACTGTAATAGAGCTGTTCTCAGTTGCGTGTAGTCCAGAATATTTTTGGCAAGCCTTATTTTCCGACGCTTGCCAAAAATATTCTGGCTTTAGTCAAGCGCGAAGCGCTACAGAGCGGCAGTTCACCCGTTCCTATCCATTAAAATAAGTTTTGCATGAATGACTCGATTTCTATAGTTCACACTTTTTATTTACACTTGAGGAGTGCATGAAAGGCTTAGCTAAAACAATTGAGCACTTTAGCCCCGATCAGACTTGGATCAAAAAAATAGAAAGATTAGTAGCGCAGTACTCCAAAGTAGGAGACTCGGTATTTTTCAGCCCGGAGCAGTTTCCGTGGGCAGCAGATCTGGAGGCGAACTGGCAGGTAATTCGTCAAGAGTTAGATCAGGTGATGCAGCACGCTGATGCCTTGCCTAACTTTCAGGACATTTCGCCCCGACAAGGTAAGATTGCGAACGATAATCTTTGGAAAACCTACTTTTTCTGCGCCTTTGGCTTTAAAGCTCAAGGAAATTGCGATCGCTGTCCCGAAACTACTAAGCTTTTGCAGAAAATTCCGGGCATGAAGGTAGCGTTTTTCTCAATTTTGGCTCCTGGTAAACATATTCCCGAGCATCGGGGCAAGCACAAAGGCTTGATCCGCTATCACTTGGGCTTAAAAGTGCCAGAGCCGCGAGAGCAATGCCGTATCCGGGTCGCAGATCAAATAGCTTACTGGGAAGAGGGTAAAAGCCTGATTTTTGATGATACCTTCTACCATGAAGTCTGGAATGAGACCAATGATTATCGGGTTGTGCTGTTTCTAGACATTGCTCGTCCGCTGCGTTTCCCAATGAATTTGGTCAATTGGCTGGTCTGTACGCTAATTGCGATTTCACCCATTGTTCAGGTGGCTAAAGGCAATCAAGAGAGCTGGGAGAAGCAATTTGAAGCAATGTTGAAGTAAGGGCAAAGCATTTGCGCCGAAATTCCCGGCGCTATGCGGCAAATCTCTGCGGCAAATGCTTTATCCCTTGCTTTATCCCTGCGGTTTGGGTTGTTCTTGCATCAAGCTCAACGCGGCTGCGACCAAAGCAATGCCGCCTGCTACATAAAACACCCACGGTAAGCCAACTGATTTCCAGATCGGCCCTAGCAAAACGGGAGACGTAAACTGCCCTAAAGAGTTGAAGCCTGTACCGATCGCCAACACACTTGCCCTCAGTTCTGAAGGCGATCGCTCCGCTAAAGCATCGTATAGGTTGGGGGTAATGATGCCAAAGCCTACCCCAAACAAAATAGCAGTGATCACAATTAGATAGATATTGCTCAGTACGGGGATGGTGGCTACTGTCAGAGCCATCAGGCTAAACCCAAACGCGATCGCCCCATTGGGACCTATGCGTCGGGAGAGCCGGCTGGCCCCAAGAGCCGAGACAAGGGCCGCACCCACTAACCGCACAGCCAACACAAAACCATTG
>DATNOY010000886.1:0-5719 GCA_036703495.1 Coleofasciculaceae cyanobacterium | reverse complement strand
CCGGTCACTCGTGCCGAATATGCAGCCCTGATCGAAAAAGTGTTTCAACCCCAAACGGTGCAAACGCCGATCGCCTTTAAAGATGTGCCTGCGGATTTTTGGGCAACTCCAGCAATTGATACAGCGGTAAAGATTGGCTTTTTGAAAGGCTACCCAGAAGGTGTATTCCAGCCTAATCAGCCCATCTCACGGGCGCAGCTGTTTGCTTCTTTAGTCAATGGTCTGCAAATTTCTCAGCCCACAGCTCCCGCAGATGTCGTCAAGCTATACCGGGATAGTGACCAAATTCCTGCCTGGGCCGTGCCTGTGGTATCCTCTGCCACCCAAGCCGGGTTAGTCGTGAACTATCCCGCCATAGACGCACTCCAGCCCAATCGAGCTGCAACCCGGGCTGAAGTTTCAGCCATCCTGTACCAGGCCCTCGTAGCAGCCGGTAAACTGGATCCCATTCCATCTGACTTCATTGTGCGACCCTAATGTTAGATTTCGAGCAAATTTCCCTAGTTCAACCGGCAACGCTTGTGACTATCGTCACGGAAGCAGTGCTAAGGGATAGTATTATTGCCTTACTCAAGAGCCTGAAGGTGAAAGGCTATACCGTTACTGAAGTGCAAGGGGAGGGACGTTGCCCCAGATTAGTAGACGCCTCTCCGACGCCTGATGCTGAGACAGACGCAGAAACCCGTGTACAAATTCATGTGGAGACACCTCTGGAAATTCGGGCGATCGTCTCTCCGGATCTGTCCAATGTCATCCTCTACGCGCTGAAAGAACATCAGCATGAATTTGCGATTGTCGCTTATCGTCAATCGGTAGAAGCATTAGGAGAGTATTGAAAGCTTCTCCAATGAGTTGCCCATCCGACTCAAAGTTGTGGATTGTGACTTCATTAAAATTTAATTGAGAGCTGTAGCTAGTAGACCTCGGCTTCAATCCAGCGACCGTTGGAAGGGTGAGCGTCTCGCTCACGTGGGATGGAGGACTGCACGCCGGTCGCTCTATTTCCGACATCCTGTACTAGGTAATTCAGGACGAAGGGGTGTGGGCGGGCGCTGCGAACGTATGACAAAGCAGCTGGGGTGAGGCTTGCCGAACTCTCACCTCGAGGCGCACCTCGAACTCCTACCAATTTCCACTCATGATGCGACAGATATTTTTTGAGGGTCGCGCAGAGCACGACCCTCAAAAAATATCTGTCGTGTTTGGCTAGCTCAGTATCACTCGTTAGGCTCCGTCTACATTAAGAAATGTAAAGAAATTTGAGGGCAGGCTAGCTGGTAGCTTAAATAAACTAAGCTTATGTAAACTTATAGTAGGTATACAATCTCCCCCTTCTATGCGAGGAAGTCTTGACAAATTTTCAAGATACTATCCTAATAAAGGAAGAGTTGTGTTACAGCTTGTAGTATTTGCAACCTCTTGGAGGCGTGATTTTCCATGTCCTGGTTAGGCTCTGTTGCCTCAAGCTCAGCCGATCGCCGTTCCGATTTTAGGACAGCCGCGATCGCTGGGACATTGAGTCATCGGCGTTTATCTCAGGAAGGGCTAGGTTTTGTTGGGCAGGATTGGCTTAATCCCCCAGCGACGAGCGAAGGTAAAAGGTGCGTAGCAATTCTGGATGGTTTTTATCCAGGTTGGTTCAAGATCGGCGGGCGGTGCAGGCAATGCCTGATGCCAATATCAGAGGAGAGAAGTATATGCCCCAAAGCTTTTTCCTACCCCCGCTCTGACTCGCAGCAGTGGGGTTTATTTTTTGAGGGATTCCATTATGCAAGCTCATCAACAGAGCCAAAATCTGCCCCCGTCGAAAATGCCATCTGTTTTACAAAATTCAGTGGTGGTGTTCTCTAAAAACTACTTACCTCTGGCTCGTATCAATATTAAACGCGCCATTACGCTACTGGTCACCGGGCAAGCAGAATCTCTAGAGTTTAGCAGCGGCAAGGGCTGGCAGGTTCGTTCTCCCAGTATTGTTCTCTATGTGCCTGAACACATTCGTCTAACGATGGGCAACCCAGGACGCATTTGGAAAGTTCCTCCCGTCAATCGTCGCGAACTTCTGCGACGCGACAACCACACCTGCCAGTACTGTGGCAGCACGCGCAACCTGACCATCGATCACCTGATCCCTCGCTCCAAAGGCGGGTTGCATACCTGGGATAATGTTGTCACAGCTTGCGGGACTTGCAACAGCCAAAAAGGCGATCGCCTTTTGGCTGAGACGGGCATGATTCTGCAAGCTAAACCTAAAGCACCCATACATCCGGCGATCGCCTTTGCAGAGCGCTTCTGGAAAGAACAGGACCCGCAAGAGTAAAGCCGGAAGGCGGTGTGATCAAGGCGCGTGGATAAATAAAGTTCATGCTCCAACCTAAAAGCGATTGAACAGCTACGGCAACCCCTTGACGTTCATGTAGTATTTTGTAATACTGATGTAGTATAAGAAATAGAGACCGGAACTATGAGCGCAGGAGGTAGCAGCCATGTTCTTAATGTATCTCCGGCTTCCGGGTCATCCAAAACCACCTGAGGGCGATTCCGAAGCCTCTAATCCAACTCCCTGTAATCGCGTTGCCAATGAATCTCAAGCCATCATGCGATCGGCACAAATTCAGCGGCAGAAGCAAATCCATCAGCTTCGCCAACTGAGAGCAAACCATCATCTAGAACGGCGTTTGTTTGGGTAAAACTATCCTGAGCTAGAACGATGCTACAAAACTGGGCTTCTTCGTCCCAAAACCTTTTGCGGAAGGCAAGGACAAGAAACCCAGTTTTTTAGGAAGACTGTACTGATGCTCTAGGGACAGCCCAAGGATTCGCGAGTCTCTACGCCGGTCACAGGATTAACGCCGCTTGCCGTCTTGCAAAGCTGGAGAATTTGGGTGCGATCGAGTGTTGCAAAAGTGAAATCGGCTCCCGTCACGTTTGCGCCTTTAAAGTTGGTTTTCAACATCATGGCAGATTCTAAAATAGCATCGCTTAAATCTGCATCTGCCAGGTCTGTAATATAGGCAATGCCGTTACTAAAATTTGCGCCATGAAAGTTGGCGCTTTTCAATACAGCACCATTAAATACGGCTCCTTGTAAGTTGGCACCGCTAAAATTTGCCCCTTTGAGGTTGGCATCTCCAAATTCTGCTCTCGATAAATCTTGTCCTGAAAAATCTTTTGTGGTAGCACTCACATCATCAAAGGCACGAATAGCCCCAGAACTGGCAGCGATCGCCGGGTACGGAAGCGCTGTAGCTACGATGAGTAAAGCGATTAAGAATCCGAGAAGAGGCTGAAAGACGCGCATGGTAAACGACAGGATGACTTCGCTGGACTCTACTAAAATTAACATTTTTTAATGTCAGTTTTAAGAGGAGTCTCATCATCAGGGTGGATGAATGCTGAAGTCAAGGTTTAGGAACGGCGCTCCTTGGTCTCTAGAAGCCAAAGCCGTTCTAGTCGAATAATTTGGCGGCGTAGCTTTAGGGAACGATGCTTGCGGTACCCAACGAAGCCAATAGCAGCCAGGACGGGCAGAGCCATAATAAATGCCCCCAGCAGATAATCCATCTGGGGGGGTTTGCCTGCCATGTTGGATGGTGCGGCATTATCGGGTTGTTGAGCGATATAAGTGGTTTGCATGGATACCTCCTTGAGTGAAACAGCTATCCGAGAAGAACAGCGAGAGTGAGATAGAATCCGGGAAATTTTTGGGAAATTGCAAAAAAAACAAAATTAATCGAGTTTGTGCTTTTCCCTAAAAGTTGCCCCTCTCTAGAATTACCCTCGGAACTGAAAAAATCACATAGAGGAGATAAAGAAGCTGTAAAAAAGTTGTTAATTTTGCAAACAGCTTTTTTCAGACTGCATGTCCATGCTGAATCACTGATGAGGCAGCTAAGAAAAGGCTAAAGAATTTGTTCCCAAGAGGAAACTCTTTCAATTCAAAGCAAGTCATAGAAAATTATTTATTGAAATTATTCAGTCAATGCTTTGCCTTGCCGAGCTGAAGCTAGGTAGGGATTTTCAAGTGATTGAAGAACAAATTGGTTCTGAAAGCTTCACAGAGCAAGGCTTCCAAAAAATGCTCTGGTTTAGCCGAGTGCAAAGCGCTATGTAGCCTGTTGTGGAAGGTTTTTGCGTAGATATCCTTGATAGTCTGCTTGCAATTGTGAATCTTCAAACACCAGTTTGACTCTCGGAGCATCCTGATTGGAACGCTGAGCAATTCTTGATAAGATTTGACGAGCTGTTTCTATAGAAATGAATTCATGAGTTGCAGCTGTTTCTAAAGCCGAACTTGCAACCTCCGCCAATTCAATATCAGAAAGCTGGTCTGAGGATAAATCAACAATTGCTAGCTGCTTCAGTTCCGGACTAATCTGCTCTATGATTAATCTTTCTCGGCGAACGGGAACTTCAATTATCCGAGTTTCAATTTGTTTTCGGAAAACTACTTCACCAATCTTGCGTTTTTTCTGATTAACGATTAATCGTTCTTCAAGTAAAGGAATGGTTTGTTGTGAAATAACGTTTGAGGTTATCTCTGGCGGTAAATCAGGTTGTTTTTTGGAGTCCGTTGAAGGTGTTGCTGTCTGAAAGGTGGGGTGTGATGAAGACACTTGTTCGGATTCTAGCCTGCGCTCGTTATTTCTCTGTCCTACATGTTGAGAGGGTATGGAAATTGGCTCAAGCGGCACTGAAGCTTCGAGAGGGGCAGAAGCTTCGAGAGGCGTTACAGAATTCAGTCCTGTAGCAGAATAAGCCGGTTGACTAACAGTTATTGTTCGCTGATTTAGTGTTCTACTACTATGAGAAGCATCATCATACATCGGTAGATTATGGACTTGCTGTTTAGTTAACCCAACTAAACAAATTTGCTGTCGCTGACGATCAATGCGAAATTGCTCTGGTGCAACTAAAATAAATTTACGGGCTAGCCACGAGCCAATATCAACAACCAAATAATAAAGTTGCCCAATGTCATCCATTAGGATGTCTACAACTTTACCTACTCTTTCTCTCTGTTCTGTTAAAACCTCGAATTTAAGGATGTCGGCATCCTCGAACGACTTACGGTATTGTGGCTCAAAGTCACTGATTCTAAACAGATTCATAAGTTTCATAGGACAAGAAATTGTAACTGCTAAAAGCAAACTGTAACGATAGCCATACCCAAAGCCTAGGACAAGATTCGCAGTCCTAAGCTTTGTGGTAACAGCTATCGCTTGAAGGAAGCATTGAAGAAAAGAGAAATACCACGCAGGAAAAAGTGATGATTGTTTCCTGCGTGGTGCTAGCCTTAGTCTGAAGTAAAAGCAGCTAAGACGTGCTTCTCAATCTTCACCTAGCGCCGATCGGGGCGAATATCAGGATTGCGGAGATCCGGATTACCTTGTTTGTCCACGTTCAAACGCTCTTTACGGATCGTATCTTCTGCCTGTACTGTATCGCGATCGACTTCCTTACGGACTTGTACTTCTTCCCGAACAAACGCTTCTTTGCGAATATCAGGCGACTCTTCATACACTTCGACGCGGGCCACTTCGCCTTCTTGGAAAGCATTGGCAGCGCCTGCTTCAACGGCCGATGTATCGGTCGAGTCCACCCGGTCGATCACAACGCGCTCTTTTTCAATGGGAACAGAAACATTGACCGTTTCGGTTTCAACGTGTTTCCCAATGGATACTTCACCTGTCTTACGACGAGTTTTGTTGGCAATCAAGCG
>DATNOY010000885.1:0-5174 GCA_036703495.1 Coleofasciculaceae cyanobacterium | reverse complement strand
AGCATGGCAACAAAGCGAGACTGAAGTTTTTCTAGCCGCAGCGTTGTATCTTGAAACCGCAGTAAATGACTCAGCCCTCTGCGTAAAGATTCTAGCCACTGCTGCAATGGCGCTGAGAGGGGGACTGAATCATACCAAAGCAGAAGAATCGCGCCTTGGAGGGGTAGCTGGTGTAAGGGGACGACTGCCAAGGTCTTGACGCCTTGAGTCAGCAAGACAGAGGCGGCATTGGAGCTAGTGGGGTAATCTAAATAGTAGAGACAGCGGTCTTGAGCGATCGCCTCTGCAAACAGAGCTGGTGTTGTCAACCGATGGGATAGGGCTGTTTCCGGAATGCTGCTCATGACCTCAGCTGTGACCCTGTCCACCTGACGCAGAACAATCGCGGCATCTGCACAGGCAGACTCTTTAAGGCAGGTAAGGGCAAGCGCGATGGACTGCTCAGGGCTCTGTGCCGTTTCAGCTTGGATTAAGCTTGCCAACAGACGTTGAGCTGCCCACTGCCATTCTTGCTGAAGCAGGCGTCTTCGCATCCATGGACTGAGGGCTACCACAATTTCGAGAACCGCTACCTGACGAAGAGATCCTCCACTGCCTATCATCACTCCTGCTCCTAGGATCCCTAGCAAAACTACGATCCAAGGGGATAGGGGCAGCAGGAGCAAACAAGCCGCTAAAATTGGCACGAATAGGTGCACCGGCATACCGGCCAATGCGCCTAACCCCATCAGCCCAGCCGCCATGCCCAGCACAATAGGGGTCCATGTGGGCAGCCGCTCGGGATGATGCGGTGGCAGTAAAGAACGCCAGTAGTAAGGATTCAGACGAGACATTCTCTAAGCGTTTGGGTAACGACGTCAGGCGCACTGAGATGGGGCAAGTGTCCTTGCGCTGGGATGGAGATCAGCCGAGACTGAGGGATCTTGTCTGCCATGTATTGTCCAGCCTCGGGGGGTACGGCAATGTCATTGCTAGATTGGAGAATGACGGTGGGGACGGTGAGCTTCGGCAGCTCGGCTCGGTGATCTGATTGAAAAATGACTCGGGCAACCGCTTGAGCAATATCGGGGCGAATGGCGGATAGCGTGCTAGCAAATTCACGGGATAGCTCAGGGCGATCGAGATTTGCCATGGCAATGGGGGCGAAGCCACTGACCCAAGCATAGTAGTTAGAAGACATAGCCGTGTAGAGATCGTCTAGGTCGGTCTGTTCAAACCCACCAATGTAGCCTGTGGTTGGGTCATTGAGATAGCGGGGAGAAGCGCCTAAGAATATCAGTTGCTTAAAGCGATCGGGAGCCATTAAAGCCGCTAACAGGCTGACCATGCCACTAACGGAATGACCCACCAGAATGGGCTGAGAGAGCTTCAGCTCAGCACACAGCTCTAGCAAATCCTCAGCATAACTATATAAGGAGCTATAGCGAAGGGGACTATAGGCTTTCATATCGGAATGACCTGCCCCCACATGGTCAAAGAGAACGATGCGGTAGTCCGACTCAAAAGCTTTAACCTGGTGACGCCAAGCTGTTTGATCTGAACCAAAACCATGAGCAAAGATGAGGGTTTGGCTGCCTTGACCCAGCAAACGGACATTGTTGCGATCGATAACGCTGCTTTGCATAAGCAAACTCTTTTCGGAAGGCTCTTGCCTGAGGGATACCTTCCTCAAGTCTAGTTCCAAGACTGAGCTTCAGTATCAGTCCTACCAAATCCGTAACTTGACTCTTCTCCAGGACTACAGGGGAACGTTGCTTCGGTTGCTACAGCCTGGACAGACCGTCCTCTCCACTATTCTCGTCAATCCAGCGAAATTTCGGTTTGATCTGTTTGATTTGATCTATTTAGTCTGATGGTTGAGAGCAACCGCCTACGAGACAATTTTAAGTGTAATTTTAGTGTAATTAAAATAATTATACATTTAGATTAAAGCGTAGTGGGAAGCCGCAGCCGGAAGCTGGCGTTTGTTCGAGAGGAGTTGTCAATCCTCTGGAGCTTGGCGTACATCTAAAACCATCATCTGTCCCCACTCCGTTGAACAGTTCTGTAAGCAGTCCAATGAGAGGCGATCGCGAAGGTGCACACTTGACCCTCAATTTTTGAGTTGGGAATATTTTGAGCCTATCGAAGCTTGTGTTTAGAAGCGAACTGGGCTGCAGCCACGCCTTGCTGATTTGGGGACTGTCCCCTACCAAACAGGCAAAGGCATCTGGAGAATTCAAGCAACTTGTTGTCAGTAGCTCGTCAGGCTTCTCTTAAAACTTTGCACCGTAAATCCTCAGTGTTTAACTCACCCGGTGCTCCTTCTCCAGGCAACTCCATCCTGAAGATTGAGAATTAAATACCTTATCCTTTTTCTCTGATCAGAAAATAACTTGCTAAGTTAGTTTGCCAAGTTAGTCTATAGAGAGCTTATCTGAAAAACTATCGGTGGGTTAAGCGATGAGGTTGAGGCTTGCAATGAGCAATTAGGATCGGGAACCAAATAAAATCCAGGATTAGGGTGCAGTAAAGACGAAGTCCTTCAAAAAACGTTCAATTAAATTCATAATCCTTGTGCAAATGGCTCATCCAGATTGTTAGGCAATTAGTATATGCTGGCAGAAATGGATTTCCCAAAGTCTGGGAGCTTTGGAGTGTCAGCGTCTTGCTCACGCGGGTCAGATGCCCGCACTCCAGTCGCTCAACTGCCGCCATCCTGTACTGGTGATCTTCTCACTTCTAGGGCGAGATGTCAGGGTAAAACTTGTGCGTTAGGACGATGCCTCTACGTCTTCTGAGCCTCTGTTATTTACTTAAATAAGTCCTGAAGTTATGGCGATTTTAAGGGGGGTAAGGTGCAGCTTATTGTCTGCAAGCCCCGCTTCGTAAAGCTTGCAGACAATAAGCTACTTTTAGTCGAGTGCAAACCGCTTTATCAGATTAAGCAGTTAGGTAAATCGTTCAATTTTGTTGAATTCAAACGCTCAACTCGCGCTAGAATTTCTTTCACTAGTTAGCTCTGATAGAGCCTTAAGAGAACTCTATGAAATTGCCCAAAGTTCTTGCTTTTGCAAATCAAAAAGGTGGAGCAGGAAAATCTACTGGGTCAGCCCACGCAGCAGCTTGGTTTGTACAGAAAGGAGCCTCGGTTGTTTTAGTCGATGCAGATGGGCAGCAAAGCAGCTCTGCTTGGCTACAGGAACTGAACTTACCTTACCAAGTCATGAGTGATCCAGAGACTTTATTTGAATCGTTGCCCAATTTAGCGCAAAGTTATGATGTGGTTATCGTAGATGGACCGGGTTCTCTGTCTGAGGTGACCAAGGCCATTTTAGCCCGTTGTGATTTAGTGCTGGTTCCCTCTCGCGAGTCGATTATTGATTTACGCAGTACTGGCAAAATCCTGCAATTTATCCGTCACGCTAAGGAGCTGCGAGGTGGGATGCCAAAAGCAGCTATTTTTCTGAATGGGGTTAGCAGAGGCTCAGTCCTGTTGCGAGAAGCTCAGGCTGCTTTAGGGGATAGTATCGTTCCCTTGCTTAAAACTGTAATTTACGATCGCCAATGTATTAAAGATGCACCCGGTCAGGGGAGTACAGTATTTCAAATGCGGGGCAAACCTGCTAAAGATGCTGCTGCTAATTATGAGTCGTTGTTCAATGAGGCGCTAAAGTTTTTCAATGGCAAATAGACGCAGTTTGAAAGATGCAATTCAAGCCGATACCGAGCTGTCTAACTTTGTATTCGGCGAGCGGCTTGTGCAAAAAATTGAGGCTGAGGGTTCCGAACAATCAGCTCCTTTGGCAGCAATTTACCGAACCTCGCTCCAGAAGCGACGATATTTTGATCAAGAAAAAATAGAAGAATGGGCAAACACTGAGATCAAGGCAAATGGCATCCGTTCGCCTCTCTGGGTACGCCCTTTGCCTGGTGGCAAATCTAATGAGTATGAACTTATTGCTGGAGAGCGGCGCTACCGAGCTGCCGAATATTTGGGCTTAAGCAGTGTCCCCATTAAAGTCTTTGCTCTAGACGACAAGCAAGCTTTGATGGCCTCGCTTGTCGAAAACATGCAGCGTCAGGATTTAAGCCCTCTAGAGGAAACTGAAGGAACGTTGGAAGCACTAGCAATGGAGCTAAATTACTCAATTGAGCAGGTGATTAGCTTACTCTATCAAATGAATAATGCATCCAAAGGCATGGTTAACCAAAACGTTTTGGTTAGCCCAGAAGGGCAAAAAGTCGAGATGGTTTTTCAGTTTTTGGGACGGTTGTCTTGGAAGTCTTTTGTGTCTAGTCGGCTCCCCTTGTTGAAAAAACCGCCTGAGATTTTGAGTGCTTTAAGAGGTGGAAAAATTGAATACACCAAAGCGATGGAGATCGCTAAGCTCAAAGACCAGCGACAGCAGCAAATTCTTTTGGAACAAGCTATTGCTGAAAAATTATCGCTTGTCGAAATTAAGGCCCAGGTAAGAGGTCTGCAACAGCCGCCGTCTTTAGAGACTCGAAATGCGTCTTTAGATCAGCAGGTTGATGATGTATTGCGTAGGTTTAAAAAGGCCAAAGTTTGGGATAATCCGCGAAAACAACAACAGGTAGCGGATTTGTTGTTGCAGATAGAAGCCTTACTCAGTAACTAGAACGTCAGCACAGAAACTAGATTTATTTTGTACAAACCTCAGGCTTTGTGCAAAACGCTGATGAAACCTTGGGTCTGGGAGGAAATGCACTGATACTCTCAGATCGCGCTTTACCTAAGCTATTGCTTGCTTGAAAGACGCACTCCTACTCTTTTTTAGATCAACAGTTGATTCAGAATCTTACTGTATAAGGCTCTATAAAATGATAAGACTCTGTGGAATGGTGTAGAGTGTGGAATGACCTAAAGTCAAGCCTAACAATCTCTTGATTTCACACAGCTGAGAATCTAGCAGATCTCGGCTTAAATCCAGCGACCGTTTGGAGGGTGAGCGTCTCGCTCACACGGGCCAGATGCCCGCACTAGAGTCGCTCAATTTCTGCCATCTTGTACTGGGAATTTAAAGAATTTTTTCTCTGAGAACTTAGAACTCCAACTTTGGGATGAGCGCAACTCAAAGATTAATGACTACCTTAACAATAATTAACTTAGTAGTTGATTCTTGAGTTGAATTGAATGATATACGACTATGACTTGTTCGTGATTGGGGCAG
>DATNOY010000884.1:0-2790 GCA_036703495.1 Coleofasciculaceae cyanobacterium | reverse complement strand
AGTGCAGGTACGGGTGGACTGAGCAATGCTCAGGACATTGAGAACTGGCAATTAACAACTTCTGCGGGTACCCCTCCTACCGACAGCACCGCTCCAACGGCCAGCCTGGCAGCGACCAATGTCACCACTGCTGGCAGCAATGGCTATACCTTTAACGTGACCTATAGCGATGCCACAGCCGTCAAAGTTGCATCACTAGACAATTCAGATATTCGAGTCACAGGGGCAGGAGGATTTAACCAACTGGCAACTCTGGTGAGCGTTAATCCAACTGGCGATGGCACGCCTCGAACTGCTACCTACCGCATCAACCCGCCTGGCGGTACTTGGGACAGCGCCGATAATGGCTCCTATGCGGTGGCATTGCAAGCCAATCAGGTAAGTGATACCAGTAACAATACAACAGCAGCGACCAGTCTCGGAACGTTCCAGGTTAATATCCCTTCTACGCCACCGCCGCCGACAGGAACAATTTTTCAGGATGATTTCAACAGTACGACCTTAAAACCGGGTTGGAAATGGATTAATGAAGTGCCGGCTAACTGGTCTCTCACGGCTGACCCCGGCAGACTCAGACTCAAGCGATCGACAGGCCACGGTTTCTACCGAACGCCTGCAACCGAGGGTGAACAGTCTCCAGTGTCTATCTTGTACCGAGATGGATTCACGTTATCAGATGGATTTGAGATTCAGCTCAAGGCAGGTTTCTACAACTATAAAATGTTTGGTCAAGTGGGGTTTGTGGTATTCACAGACACACCAGATACGACCAAGATAGACAATTACTTCAAATTCATTATTGAGTACACTTTTGAGAATGAGGTGTTACACGTTAATTTCTTAAAAGAGACCAACGGGGTAGATTCTCGGGTGCCGGCAGATTTACGAGAATTAGATTGGGGAAATAAATTGTCTGTTGATATGAAAATGCGCTACGTCAACGGCAGGCTGGTGTCGCAGATCCGGGATGTGGGTTCAACTCAATGGCAGGATTATTTTGATACTCCGTCTAACTTGCCAAAGGGTGCGGCAGTTAAGGTGGGCTTGTGGGCAGAGAGTGACCATACTTTTCCCAACAATGGCGATACTGAGTATGCTTGGCTTGACGATTTACAGATCACGAATGGAGCAACGCCCTAAGGGATCTGCGGTTTAATCAAGTCCCAATTTTTGTGGGATGGACATCTTGCCCGCCTTTGATGACTGGGCGGGCAAGATGCCCACCGCTCTGGTGCTACGCGCTCAGATGAGGACTGCTATAAATTGAGGCTCAGAGCTTGTTGGCAAGGCTCAACCGCCAAGCCAGCTGCCCCAAGGTAGCGATCGCCTGCTCAATTTCCTCTGACCCAGGATTGCCGCAATTCAGCCGGATACAGTTTTGGTACTTCTGCGTTGCAGAAAAGATCATGCCTGGAACGATGCTAATGTTGTGTTCCATTGCCTGTCGATACAATTCTAGCGAGTTGATCGATGGAGGTAGCTCTACCCAGAGCAAAAAGCCGCCGGTGGGGCGCGTTACTTTGGTTCCTTCCGGAAAGGATTGACCCACAGATTGAATCATCTGCTGTGTTTGCGTAGCGTAAGCTTTGCGGAGTTGGCGTAAGTGATGGTCATACCCGCTGCTTTGCAAAAATTCTGCCACAGCCAGCTGGGGTAGCGTAGGGTTAGCGATCGTACTGGAATGTTTCAAGCGCTCAACCTGCGATCGATACCGCCCCGGAGCCGTCCAGCCCACCCGATAGCCTGGTGCTAAATCTTTAGAAAAGGAGGAACACAGTAATACCATGCCTTGAGTATCAAAGAACTTGCAGGGTTTGATCCGGCGTTCGCCAAAGTACAGTTCGCCAAAAATATCATCTTCAATCAGCGGAATCTGCGATCGGCTCAGCAGTTCTACCAATCGCTGCCGATTCAATTCTGGCATACAGCAACCCAACGGATTGCTAAAGCTAGGGGTAAATAGGCAGGCTTTAATCGGATGAGCCTGGATGGCAGATTCTAAAGCCTCTAAGCTAACCCCATCTCTCGGATGCGTCGGAATCTCCAACGCCTTCATGCCCAAACTTTCGAGAATTTGCAGGCACCCATAAAACACGGGCGATTCTACCGCGATGGTATCTCCGGGTCGGGCTACTGCTTTCAAACATAGATTAATTGCCTCCATACAGCCGCAGGTAATTACCAGATCTTCAGCTGTCAGGCTGCCTCCCCAGATCAGCGATCGCCTGGCAATACGACGCCGTACTGTTTCATTACCGGGCGGCAAATCATAGAGATTGCTGGTGGGATCGGCATGACGCGCCACCTTTGCCAATAGCTGGTTCAGCTTCAGCGTCGGCAATACTGCCGGACTAGGGCTTGATGCCCCCAGGGGAATCATCTGGGGATTGCGGGCAGCAGCCAGAATTTCTGAGACTAGCGACCCAACGCCAACAGGAGTAGCCACGGCTTCGGGTGCAGAAATCGAAGGCTCAGGTAACAGGTGTTCCCGGATGGCTCGTACGTAATATCCTGACTGAGGGCGTGCCTCAATCAATCCTTCGCTTTCCAGCAGTCTATAGGCTTCCAATACGGTAGAAACGCTAACTGCCAATTGCGATCGCAATTGCCGCACCGAGGGAATGCGATCGCCAGCTCGCAGCGTTCCTTGCTGGATAAGTTTAGCTATCCGTTCAGCCACCTGTTCATAAAGCGGACTGGAGGGGGATGCACGGTTAATCATGGGTTGATTGTGACGGAAGTACCCTGTAGCCGATAGGTACAGTTGTAGTTGAAAATATCCAACACAGT
>DATNOY010000883.1:0-3002 GCA_036703495.1 Coleofasciculaceae cyanobacterium | reverse complement strand
GATCGCCCACACTGTGCATATGGCAGAACATAGCTGGGGCTGGAATTTGGATGCCATATCTTTTATGTTGCCTCAGCAGCAGTGGGCCATTGTCTTAGGAGGGGGGGCTGTTGTGCTCATGGCTCCAGCAGCTTTTACCAGTTTTGATTGGGCCCAGCGACGATTGGGAAAACTGTGGCGATCGCTGCATCTCTTGAGCATCCCTGCCCTGATTTTGGCAGTTCTGCATACGATGCTGATTGGTTCCCACTATTTAGGAGCCATGCAGTTAACTGGGTCTAATCGAATCTTGACAGGGTTGTTGGGGGCGATCGCAATCGGGGTTTTGCTCATCCGGTGTCGCTGGATTTGGTCGTTGTTATCTTTGGAGAAGTATTATGTTTCGCCTAATCAGAGTAAATCTAGCCCAGTCCAGTAAGGTTTGGCTTGTGGGCGTACTGTTAGCGGCTGCCCCTCTTGCCTTTGTGTCCCTTCCTGAGCGAGGCGAGGCTCATGAAGTGCAAATTTCGGGCAATGTGGGTGGCACCATGCACATAGAGCCTAATGATACGCCTCAGGCTGGAGCTGCTAGCCTTACTTGGTTTGCGCTTAATCGTCGGGGCGGACAACCGATTCGTCTAGCCGACTGTCAATGTACGCTGTCAGTCTATGCTCAGCCACGGCGACCAGGCGATTCCCCAATTCAGCAACCGACTTTAAGTGCGTCTGATGTTGAAGGTCGCTCTAGCGTCCCCAGCGCCAAGATTACGTTTCCACGTGCCGGAGCTTATGATCTGGTGTTGCGGGGACAGCCCGCTGCGGCTGGCAGTTTCTCAGCGTTTGAATTAAAGTTTTCGGTGACTGTGGCCCAGTAAGACATTAATCAACCCTCGCTGAACTAGGTCTGACTGCGAGGGTGCAACCATAGCAGTCTTAATTGATTTGTGAAATGGTTTGTTCTATTTGCGCAGGTTGACAAAATTGGACAGCTGATGGGCGGAAGATTGGCTAGAAGGCTAACTAAAGGAAAAAGTTATAGAACTAGTTGCAAGACTGGTTGCAAAACTGGGATGGTTTGCTAAACGATCTACATAATCGAAGTTGAGAGCCTCCGTGCTTCAGCCGGAGGGTGAAAACAAGAGCAGAGGCTTGAGCCTCGTGTGTTGGCCGTTATTTACCCTTTTGTCCCTCAATATACTTGCGTATTGTATCCGTACTGACCTTCCCTGTAGTGGCTACAAAGTAGCTAGGACTCCACAGGGAAGGTAGTTTTTTAAGGCTTGGGAATTCATCTCTAAGCAGTTTGGATGCCCTCCCTTTAACCCATCTGGCTATATCAGCAGCAGATTCATGCGTAGGGGCATTGATGAACATATGCACATGGTCTGGCATCACTTCCAGTGCAATAAGCTTCCAGCCATGCTCCTCAACCAGTCCAAATATAATGCTTTGCATCCTGGACGCAATATCTCCCACCAACACCGCTTTGCGTCTTTTGGGGACAAATATGAAGTGGTAATTAATGGATGACACAGAATTCTCTGTTCTCCGATATTCGTAATCTTCAGCCGATAACGTCACCATAGTTTGTTGATAGATATTGTTGCGGCAACTATTTCTATAAACTAGAATAACAGAGAGGAGGTGATGCAATGTACGGCACAATCCAAGTCAAAATTAGTGTTTCGGATGAAGTCAGGGATTATTTGATTTATCAATGCCGTCAGTCCAACAGTCTGATTAATTCAGCCATCTATCACATCAAGCAAGCTCACTTTGAAGACTGCCCTAGAAGCGAGTTCTTCACGGGAGATGAATTCAGATCAGGCTTTAAGCTTCAACGAGTGAAGACCGCAAAATACGCGGATCTCTGTCTGGAACTGAAGGAAAATCCGCACTACAAATCATTGGGAGGGCAGTCAGCACAACAAACACTTAAATCTGTGGCTGAATCATTCACCAGTTACAACGGCATCCTTGCCAACTTTTTCAAAGGTGAAGCTGCTAAACCCAAAATGCCTCGATATCGTACTAAAGGCGGGTTGGCTCCCATTTCGTACCCTGCTCAATCGGTGCAATTTGATATTGAATCAGGTCAGTGCAGGTTGCCTGTCAGCCTGGAAATTGGCGCAGATGTCAAAGAGTTGGTAGGAGTCAAGGAAGTCTGGATTAATGGATGTACAGGCATTAAAGTTAGTCAGATTTGCGAAGTGAGGATTCTGCCTCGAAACAACGAACTCTATGCCGAATATGTTTATGAGTACGGCAATCAGGGCGCATCCTGCTCCCTAGCGCTGGACCATACGCAAGCGCTAGGGATTGACCAAGGTGGTGACAACTGGCTAACGTGCGTATCCACGTTGGGCAAGTCGTTCATCATGGATGGTCGCAAACTCAAGTCAATCAATCAGCTATACAACAAGCGGGTTGCATCCATCAAAGAAGGTAAAGCGCAAGGCTTCTGGAGTGATCAGTTAGCTGCACTCACCGAAAAGCGCAATCGGGTGATGCGAGATGCCATTCATAAAACAGCCAGATTCATTGTCAATCATTGCTTAGAGCATCGTATTGGCATGATTGTGTTTGGCTGGAATGAGCGTCAAAAAGACGGCTCAAATATGGGCACTCGCAACAATCAGAGCTGGGTACAGATTCCCACAGGACGGCTCAAGGCTCGGTTGCAACAACTCTGTGAGGCTGAAGGCATCCAGTTTGTTGAAACAGAAGAGTCCTATACCTCAAAGACATCTTTTCTCGATCATGACTTCCTGCCAACTCACGGCGCGAAACCCGCAAGCTGGAAGCCATCAGGCAAGCGAGTTAAGAGAGGTCAATATAAAACCGCTCAAGGCATTCTGATCAATGCAGACTGCAACGGAGCGGCTAATATTCTTAGAAAAGTAGCGACACAGCTAGGGATTAACCTAGCCGAGGTCGGTAGGGCAGTTTTGAACCTGCCAAAACGATATGACTTATTCAAGAGCTTGAGTAAATCATATCGTAAGCGTTGCGAAGCATGTCTT
>DATNOY010000882.1:0-6277 GCA_036703495.1 Coleofasciculaceae cyanobacterium | reverse complement strand
GCATCCTGGGGTTGCCAGGGAATCCAGAGATACCGCACCGTCATTTCATTTTTGGTCAGGGTGCCGGTTTTGTCGGTGCAGATCACCGATGTGGCACTCAAGGTTTCCACAGCCGAAAGACGACGAACCAACGCATTGTGTTGCACCATGCGCCGTACCCCGATCGCCAATGACAGAGTTACCGTCGGCAGTAATCCCTCAGGTACCAGGGCTACAATAATGCCGATCGCAAAAATGAAACTCTCCGTCACATTCATGCCAACCAGCAGATAGCTGAGCCAGAAGACAGTGACACCCATCCCCACGGCGATCGCGGTAATGATTCGGACAATCCGCGCCACCTGAATTTCTAACGTGCTCGGTTCCCGCTTAACGATGGTGGTGAGGTGAGCCACCTGCCCAAACTCCGTCTGCCCCCCTGTGGCATAGACGACTGCCACGGCTCGTCCGGCGCCCACAGTTGCTCCTGCCAGCACCAGGTTGGCAATTTCTGCTGGGTTGACCCGCTCCTGCAGGGGGGCTTCCCCCGAACGAGGCAGAGGTTTACCCGCCCGCACTGAGACTGCCTCCCGCATCCCCACCGGATAAGCATTGCGGGCAACAGGCAAAGATTCACCCGTCAGCACCGAGACATCCACATAGAAGCTTTCGGCAGACACCAGACGGGCATCGGCAGAAATGCGATCGCCTTCCTCCAGTTGCATCACATCCCCCCGCACCAGTTCTCTGGCTAGAATCTGCTGCAAGCTCCCATCTCGATAAACCTTGACCTGCATCGGCAACACTTTTTTCAAAGCTGCCATGGCTCGTTCTGCCTGAAACTCTTGCCAAAAGCTAAAGATGGCATTGATCCAGATCACGGCCCAAATCGCCCATCCCAGTACGGGAGTATGAGACACGAATGCCAGAATCCCAGCCACCCACAACAACAGCGCCATAAAGTGGGTGAGTTGGTCGGTAAACCGCAGCCACAGGGGACGATGGGCCGGTGCGGGCAGTTCATTTGCACCAAACTGCTTGAGTCGTTGCATCGCCTCCAGGTCAGATAAACCCTGGGTTGTTGTATCCAGCGATTCATACACTGCTTCAACGGGCAGCGCCCAAACAGGCTGATGAAGTGACGCCATGTTCCCCTGATCCTGCTTGAAATACGCGATTATCTAACGTTGTCGCACATTTCGAGTCACGGGCAACCTAAACTTAATTTTTCTTGGCTCATCTATTTTTCTTGGCTCATCTACAAAACAGGGTGCAACGCAGCCAACACCTCCATAGCAATTTTCAAATGAGTCCAGTCAGTACCTCGGGGTCATTAAAAACCAGATCTAAAACCCTGTGCCGCCCGCGCATCGGGCGGCACAGGGTTTTAAGGTTTTATATTTAATGATGGCTATCTACTTACAGATTAATTTTTGAAAGCGCGGCAACGCCGCGCTTTCAAAAATTACAGCAATGTTCAATTGCGTCAGCCATGTTCCTAAAGATCGGACGGGAATGAATAGGGGTGATAAACGGCTGTGTTGCCCTGAGCATCAAACGAGAGCACCGTAAAATCATCTCGTTGCGTGCCTGATTCCATGCCAGGTGTACCGATCGGCATGCCTGGAACCGCAATACCTGCGATGTCCGGCTGTTCTGCAATCAACCGTTTGATATCCGCAGCAGGGACATGCCCTTCAATCACGTAGCCGTCAATCACGGCCGTATGGCAAGAGGCTAAATCGGCAGGGACACCTTGCTGCTGCTTCAGGGCATCCATGTCGGCAGTGATGAGGGTGGTGGGGTGAAATCCTTGAGCGGTGAGATGATCAATCCAGCCGCCGCAGCAGCTACAGTTTGGATCACGATAGACGGTAATGTCTAAACTTTTTGAGGCGGCAGCGCTGAGGGTCATCGTTAGCCACAGCAATGCGATCGCCATCAGCCCCACTAGCCCGATCTGAAGGCGGTGACGGATTTGAAGATTGGAGAGATGGATCATGCTTTACTTCCCTACTGCACTGGCTCCAACTTCATTGCTGGCTCCAGCCTAATTATAGAGCGTTAATCTACTCGAACCGCCTCTGCGGACTCAAGCACAACTCCGACAATTTTCTTGGACAATTTGCCAATCATAGAAATTTCTTCAAAAATTCAGCCATTGAATAAAGTCAAAGAATAATGTATTCTACGAGACCTGACAACTGACCCAAAATCCGCTAAATCTAGACAGCGGTAACCCCTAGAGAGCCTACCTTCATGAAGCTGCCCCATTGGGTGGACTGCTCCGCGCATCGGAGCCGCCAGTCTGCTTTCCAGCGTTTCTACCCTTGTCGCAAGCGCAACTTATGGTTCTCCACCATCCCCCTTTGGGTTTTGTCACAGGTTGCCTTACCTGCTGTTGCACTACTTCCAGATAGCCAGATTTCAGATAGCCAGACAAATAGCCAGCTCCCAAATAGCCCGGCGGCGGAGAGGGCGATCGCCCTCTCCGCTTCTACCAAAACTTGCCAATCTGAGACGCAGTTTACTACCGCTCACGGCTTAGACAGACTACCTCAGGTTCATGCTTCTAATTGGGGACGGTTGATCAGCAGCCTCACCCCGGCCTTAGCCGCTCAATTTGCCGCCCCCTTCCCCCAAATTAACGGTTTGGCTCGGCTGGCTAAGGTGCCCGTGATCATGTATCACGACATTTTGCCCCAGAAGGAAGTATTTTTTGATGTCACCCCCCAAGAGTTTGCTGCCGCTTTGCAGCTGATTCACGACAAGGGGTTGACGCCCATCAGTCTGGATCAATTGACTCAACATCTGTCTACTGGCATTCCTTTGCCCGCCAAGCCCATTCTGTTGACGTTTGATGATGGCTATAAGGGGCACTACACCCATGTTTATCCCTTGTTGAAACGGTTTGGCTACCCGGCCGTATTTGCCATTTATCCCGAAAAAGTCGGTAAAGCCTTAGGTCGATCCAGCCTGACTTGGGCCCAGCTGCGAGAGATGGCGGCCGATCCCTTGGTGACGATCGCTTCCCATAGCTACACCCATCCCGACAATCTAACGCAGCTACCTGACGATCGCCTGCGCTACGAAATTGCTGAATCTAAGCGCACGCTGGAAACCCAGCTGGGCATTACCATCCGATACTTTGTCTACCCGGCAGGACACAACGACGAGCGAGTGCAACGCTGGGTACAAATGTCAGGCTACAAAGCTGCACTGACGATGAATGACGAGGTCAACCAGTTCGCGGGAGAGTCCGAAAATCTGCTGAATATCGATCGGATTGGACAATCTAGCCTCAAAGAGGTGGTGAACTCTGCCTATGGCGGTGCGCCGCTGCCGCCCTTTGGCGATTCGTTTAACTTTAGCGCCAACATCCGGCTCGATCGCCGGACTTTAAACAAGGTGCCGCTGATTCTGGTGGCTGGCGGTAAACCTACCACCATCCATGCCAACAGCCGATACCAGGTTCCCGAAATAATCGCTAAGACCAAAGCCGTCGCGGCCGTTGATGGTGGCTTTTTCTCACTGGAACAGTTGGACTCTAACGTCATGGTAGGCCCGGTGTTCAGTCAGAGCACCCGCAAGTTTGTGCCCAGTAACATCAAGGAAGTCCGCAGGCTAACAGGGCGACCTCTGGTATTAATCAGCGACGATCGCGTTACCTTTATTCCGTTTGACCCGGCCAAGCACAACACCCTAGCCGGACTGCAAGCCGAACAACCTCATCTCACCGATGCCTTTGTGGCGGCCGCATGGCTGGTCAAAGCAGGGCAACCCCAGCCCGCTGCTGCCTTTGGCAACTTGTTTGATTTTAATGCCGCCCGCGATCGCGCCTTCTGGGGCATTGACTATACCGGGCAACCCGTCATTGGCGTATCGGGCGATTATGTAGACTCCGTTTCTCTAGGCAAAGCCTTGAGCCAGGCTGGATTGCGGGATGCCGTGATGTTAGATTCGGGAGCCAGTGCCTCTCTGGCCTATCAAGGCAAATCCATGATGGGGTATGAACCTCGCCCCGTGCCGCATGTCGTGGCCCTGCTGCCCCCTCATGCCGCTGTTGCAGATTGTGCGATCGTTTCTCAGAAGCAAGACGGCAGCAATTAACGGTACTGATTGATCCTTCATTTTGAACAATCGATTAAAATAGACTCTATCGGAAATTGGTTTGTAGTGCGGCAGAGTCGCACCACAAACCAATTTCCAAACCGAAAACCTTATTTCCGATTAAGTTTAATATGTCCCGATGCGATGGAGCGCTGCGTTCCGTCCGGCAGTCCCAGCAGCAGATAGCCCCGCTCGTTAATACCGCAGGCATATCCTGAAAGGCATCCGTCTGCCAGTTCCACGGTTATGGGCTGACCCAGGAGGGCATCGCGCTGTCGTAGAGCCGCTAGAAATGGCGTTAAGCCGCAGGAATCTTGAGTAGGAATTTCTGGTGGGTTAGCTGCAGCTCGCTGCCAACGCATTAACCCTGCGGTTTGCAGCAGGTAATGCCGCAGCCGCTGGATTAAGGAAAACGCATCGGGAATTGAGGGAGACAGCTGGTGCAAACTCGTGGCGGTCTTCATCAAATCAGGATCTGCATCCCCTGGGGAGAAATCGACCTGGCGGTTGAGTCCAATTCCAACTACCACCTGTCCACTCGCCGGACTGCTAACAACGCTCTCACACAAAATGCCCGCCAGCTTCTGTCCGTTGGCTAAAACGTCATTAGGCCATTTCAGCCGCAAAGTTCCCTGTAGATCCGGAGTCAGATCCTCGATCGCATAAATAACGGCTAATCCAGCCACTAAGCTGAGGCTGGGCAAACGTTCCACCGGAATATGATGGAGCACAACGCTCAGCGTCAGCACACCCGGTGGAGATTGCCAAACCCGTCCCTGCTGTCCCCGCCCCGCAGTTTGCCGGGGGGTGAAGATAACTGCACCATGGTCCAGGGTGGCGAGGTGAGCGATCGCCCAAGTATTCGTGCTGGGACATTCCTCCAGCCAATGCAGCCACTCCGGATGCTCAGCCACAGAGTCAACGGGGCAGTCTGGTGTACAATCTTTTTGCCAAAAATTATCCGCTGGAGACTGATCCATAGAATCGGCGTGGGAAAATCAGGATCATGACAAATTGAATGAGTCTAGAATGCAGACAGGATTGCTAGATGCCGCAACACCCGCTTCTAAAACCCTTAGTTGGTACCCTGCTTGGTACGACTAGGGGAAGCTGGATTTTGATCCTGGAGGGCCCGATCGAGAATACGCCGTGCGTCTTCAGCTTGTTCTCTGGCTTGCCGATAGCGAATGTTGGATTGCGCAAATGTTTTCAGCACCTTAAACCCTTCTTTGAGGCTAGCAACCTCCTCTTCGGCAATGGGGGTGTCTTCAAACAGCACATCAATAGTTTGGCGAATTTTTAAGGCTTCCTGTTTCACTTCTTGAGTCTTCAGCTTCAGACTGGCCAGGTTGCTCAAAACCTGAATCGCTTGACTGACTTCATCTTCTTCAGAGCTGATGCTGGGATTAGACATTTGCTTGACCTCAATAAACTGAGCAGGTTCAAAACCGTTGGGCAAGTTGGAAGGCAGCTCATCATTATCCAGCATCTCCATCAGTTGATTCATCGCCTTTTCTCTGGCTTTTCCAGAGTCTTTGCCGTCCACATTAATGATGACTTCAGGATGTTCCGCCAGGGTATATTGAACCATAATGATCCTTCTTTTTTATCAATTTAAGTACATCCGAACTAATTTTAGCTCAAACTCTACAAGATACTACTGCTCCGCTTCAATAGGCTGCTAATGCTTCTTAAAAGGGCATTGGGATCTAGAGGTTTAGCGATATGTTGTTGGAAGCCAACGGATGCTGCTCGCTGTTGATCCAATTCGCCCGCATAAGCCGTCAGGGCGATCGCTGGCATTTGCCCACCTCGGTGGGGTGGGAAAGCGCGAATCTGCTGTAACAGCATGTAGCCGTCCATTCCGGGCATCCCAATATCGCTCAGCATCAAATTGAAAGACTGCTGTCCTAACGCTGCGAGTGCCGCTTGAGCCGAAGAGACAGCGGTGACTGCTGCGCCCGCTTGTTCCAGTAGCAGGGCCAGAAATTCCAACGTATCTTCGTCATCGTCCACAATTAAAATAGAGAAATTCACCAGGCTAGGAATACTGGTGGTTAAAGGTTTCTGCGAAAGCTGCGGGGCTTGCACCATCAGCGGCAGGTGAACCGTGAAGGTGGCACCCTGTCCCTCTCCAGCGCTGTCGGCAAACACGCTGCCACCATGCAACTCCACAATGTGCCGGACG
>DATNOY010000881.1:0-3040 GCA_036703495.1 Coleofasciculaceae cyanobacterium | reverse complement strand
GGTCAAAATTTCTACCCCAAATCGCCGAGCCTGGGTGACGGCTCGACGAGCCAGATCGCTACCGCTTAAGCCGACGGGAAACCCCAGATAGTTTTCAATCCGAGAACTGGAGCCGGCCTGCCCGCCCGGGGCCTCCCGCTCCACCAAAACAGTGCTTAACCCTTCAGACGCGCCATAAACGGCAGCGGCCAGTCCGGACGGACCCCCCCCAACAATCGCCAAGTCGTAAAACGGTCGATCGGCCTGGGTTCGCAAGCCAATTTTTTCAGCGATCGCTAAATTGGAAGGTTGAATCAGCCGGGAACCATCGGGAAACAGCACCAGAGGCAACTCCTGCTTGCCGTCAGCTTCTGCATATTCCACCAGCTTTTCTGCTTCTGATTCCAGTTCAATGTCTAGCCACTGGTAGGGAATCTGATTGCGAGCCAGGAAATCTTTCACCTGATGAGAAAAAGGCGACCAGCGATTTCCCACGACACGGATGCCGTTAAAGGGCGGACGAAACGCCGTTAGCCAATCATCGAGCAAATCATCGAGAACCGGATAGAGCCTTTCTTCGGGTGGATCCCAAGGCTTGAGCAAGTAGTAATCTAACCGAGCTTGATTAATAGACTGAATGGCGGCTTCGGTATCGGCATAGGCAGTCAGCAACACCCGTTTAGCCGTTGGAAAGATCTGCTTGGCTTGTTCAATAAACTCTACGCCGCCCATCTGAGGCATGCGCTGATCTACTAAAAATAGAGCAACAGGCTCATTTCGCAATTTGAGTTGCTGAATCACATCCAGGGCAGCCAGGCCCGACTCTGCCCGCACAATACGAAAGCGATCGCCATACTGATGCCGTAAGTCTCGCGACACGGCTTGTAAAACCTCTGGATCATCATCAACACTCAGAAGCACGGGTTTAACCATAAGGCATACCTGATAAACCAACTCAAATTTTGGAATTGCTCACGCACCGATTATAAGGGGATGATTTGAAAGTGCCAGTAGCAACCCGAACCGTCTTTTAACCAATTTTAGAGAACCTGACCATCCAATTTCTGTTCAAAGCCAGACAGATTCAGTGCTACCTGAATCATCCCTGATGGGTTCCTTGAACTTTCGGATCAATTATCAGGATAAGGCGATCGGGCCGCCAAACTTTCGCATTTCAGCCAAGCATTGACCTGGCGCTCCACCCTCTAGCAATGTTGCCAGATAGACAACTGTTTCGACTCTCTCTTCTGGGGTAGACGACGCCTCCAAGCCACCCACGACCTGCTCCCGCACATCCCCTGTTTAGCGAATCGACGGGCGATCGCATGGATTGAAAGGGCGGGGGCGATCGCTAAACCCTGCAAAGACCTTGGAACGGATTTTGGAAGTACTGTTAAAAAGAAAATGCGTGAATTGGCTCCTGCACGGAAACTAGAACAATTCTGCCAGACAGTTTTTGATCAGCGTGGCTTCAGCGTTGGCGGGGCTGTTAACCGATAACTTGCGATCGCCATCGCAACCAAGAGCACAGCTAGGTAGTCGTTTAGCAAGTTTTTCTCGGTGCATGGTGATTGTCTTGGGTTGGCAGGCGCAGAATCACCATCTTGAAACAAGACTATCAGTGAGCAACTTGCAAAACCAATTTGCCGTGACGATGCTCATGTTGACTAGCGGTATGAGCCTTGGCTGCATCTTGCAGCGGAAAAATCTCTACGGTGGGTGGTTTTGTGTCTCCCCTTTCTATGAGGTTGGCGATCTGCTGGAGTTGAGCATTGTCTGTGGGATTAGTAAAGATGGGCATACCTCGAATTTCTGGAGAGGGGGATACTACTGGTTCTGCTGCCCCCTCGGTAGAAATCAAAATGCCGCCCGGTTTGATCACCTGCCAGGAGCGTTGTCGTGTTTCTCCGCCAACTGTATCAAAGACAACATCAACGTTCGCAACTTTTTCTTCAAATCGCTCAGTTTTATAATCGATCACCTGATCCACCCCCAATCCTTTAATCGCTTCTAAATTAGAGGTTGAAGCTGTCCCAATGGCGATCGCACCTTTCCATTTTGCATACTGCACAGCAAATCCACCTACGCCTCCAGAAGCGCCATGAATCAGAATAGTTTGTCCGGGTTGTAGGTGCGCTAGATCAAACAACGCTTGCCAAGCTGTTAAAGCAATACTTGGTATTCCAGCAGCCGTTGCAAAGTCGATGGCAGCAGGCTTGGGCACTACTAACGAGGCTTTAGCAACCACATACTCTGCATAAGCACCCAATTGATTCAAGGGCAGCATTGCAAAGACGGCATCGCCCGGCACTACAGAAATGACATCTGTGCCGATCGCTTCCACGACCCCAGCCACGTCGTAGCCCAAAATCAGCGGCATTGAAAAGGGAAATTTATCTTGCAAGTATCCCTGACGGATTTTCCAGTCGGCTGGATTCAGTCCGGCTGCCTGTACTTGAATCAAGACTTCATCTGCTTGAGGTACGGGCTGAGGGGCATCTTCATAAACCAGGACTTCCGGATCGCCATAGTGATGGAGCCGAATGGCTTGCATGATTCTCATACGCTATATCCTTTTCTAGGAGAGGGAGTTCAAATGGCTACAGTCTTTTTGATGGAACGGCATAGCCTGAATTAACTCTGTGAGGTGAGCGCCTGTGAGGTGAGCGCTGCCAGCAACGTTGATCGATCGCAAATATTGTCATAGCGGAGACAATTAATAAAAAAAGTCGGAGTTTGATAGACGCCACTTTGAACACCACTTTGCCAATCTTCTTGAACTCGCGGTGCATGCACATCTCCTGATAAGTCGCGGAGAAATTGCATCACATCTAGTTCCAGGGCATCGGCATATTCAGCTAAATCCCCATCCTGGAGTGCATGCTGATTGATAAACAGGCAATTGTGCATTTGCCAAAACTTACCCTGTTTAGCAGCGGCTTCGGCGGCTTTGGCGGCTTGGTGTGCCTGAGGATGCAGATCGATTCGAGGAAAATGACGGAATACGTAGCATAACTGCTCACCCAGCTGCTGTTGAATATCTCGAACAACTGGGTCAACT
>DATNOY010000880.1:0-2708 GCA_036703495.1 Coleofasciculaceae cyanobacterium | reverse complement strand
CTGAAGACAAGCTGTACTACTACGTCGTGGATCTGAGGCTTACATAATAGGGACATATCCGGGGCTTTCAAAGATCGCTCTTTTGAACGGAGTTTTTGATCGGCGAAACGAAAGAATACAGGTTTCAGCGATCGCGTTCAGTGAAAATCCATCAAATGGACCTTTATTACTTAATCGTTGCCACACCCCTAATGTGTACAATGTGTACAACAACCTTAGCTACTGTCCTAGGAGCCTGCTATGCCTCAAAGCGAAACCGTCACCATTCGCCTCTCCGCCGCAGTCAAGGGGAAACTTGAAGCACTCGCCATTAGCACCAATCGCAGTAAGTCTTGGCTGGCAGCACAGGCGATCGCGGCCTATGTTGAGGAGCAATCTTGGCAGATTCAACAGATTGGGGAAGCGGTGACGCTGGCAGATAGTGAACAGGCAGTGTGGATAGACGGAGCCAAGGTAGACAGTTGGCTAGACTCCTGGGGAACGGCAGATGAGCAATCGATGCCGTGCGAATAACGTACCTTTCGCTAGCAGTTCAAGACCTTGCAGAGATTCGTGCCTACATTAGCTCCCAAAATCCCGATGCCACGCAGCGGGTGGGTCGTAAGCTCAGAGATACGATCAATGGACTTGAGCAGTTTCCCAACTTGGGTAAGCCAGGACGGGTGTTTGGGACTCGTGAGCTGAACACGCCCAAAATCGGCAAGACAGCCTATCTTGTGGTTTACCGGGTTAAGCGGGATGAAGTTCAGATCCTTCGGGTGCTGTCAGGGATGCGAGACATTGATGCCATTCTGGAAGAGGGGTTTGGCAGCGAGGAAAATTGATGAAAAAACCCTGCGATCGCATCCAATTAGAAGGATTTTTGAGCTAATTCAACTACATTTTCCCTAAATGACTCAATAGAGAATTTCCAACCGTTTGGCTTCATAGGCATGTGGTTGAGGTGATGATGTACTTTCGTAAGTGCAGGTTGCGAGAGGCTTCCATACCGATCGAGAAAATATCGAATGTGCCTTGTATTGTCATTCATTGTTCCCAGAACCGACTTACTGTTGGTCTTAGCAAGCTTTATTGAGTTATGTGCCGCAACGACATGCTGGATCACTTCCTGAGCAAAGCATTCATCGCTCATGACCTGTTGCAGAGTACGCCTTAACAGCTCTGGTAGATCGCCAATCTCAGTCTTGGAGACAACTGACGTTAAACAAATCAATCGACTGGCATCCGAGCAGAATAGAACATGCTTCCTTTTCTCAAGCCAGAGCAAATTAGCGTGCCAATCGAATGGGGATACATCAAGGCTCGACGGGAGTGTTATACCTATTTGCGATTCAAGTTGCCCAGTACATCGAAGGGTTGCCATAATCTCGCTCTGTCACTTAGGGATAGGGCTTCGGTTTCTGCTTTTGGCTAATGTTAGTTGGCATCAGCGCGCGCATCATGGCAATGCGGTCGCATTTCGGCAGTGTGTCCAAAATTTGAGGAATAATCGCCCCATCATTTTTTGGTGAAGACTCCGGGACTTTAGATTGAAGTCAAGCATCCTAGCTGTGTAGCGATCGACTAGGACTGGAGGGACAATTATGCCGTTTGACAGAAACCAGCATTTGACGGGTCATCAAATTTTGATAGTGCTAGGAATAGTAGTCGTAGCACCTGCTGTTCTGATTGTATTATTGGCTTTGTTAATCCCTCAGCATAGCCCTATTGCGACCGAACCAGCACCCAGCACTTCAACCACATCAATACCCGTTCCGCAAGAAAAGCCCTCTCCAACGACAGCGCAGGTATGGCAGATAGCAAACACCGAGTCTTGCTGGAATATAGTAAATTCCCAGTACGGATTTAGTAGCCCCAAAGGTGAAGTTGTTGGTATTTACGCTGGCATGGGCTACGAAGATTCAAAGCTAGATACCATGTATGACCTAACCAAAGTTGCGGCAGTAAAACTACTGGAAGGCGATCGCAACGTTGAAGCCGTCAAAACGGCAATGACCAACGAGTGGCTAGACGGAAGCGATACCGCAGCAGCGATCGTCGTTAGAGTTGCTAATGAGGTCTATCTACCAAAGCATCTCGAAATTGCTGCCAAGGAATGCATAGAGTAAAGAGGGATAGCGTTAAACTCAGCGGAGTGGGTGACTGCTCCGCTGAGTTTAACGCTATCCCATCAAAGGCTTTTGAGTCTGTTCGCTTTAGCCTTCTACAATAGAGACAAAATCTAGAAGCGCTTGACGCTTTCGGAGATTGAACCTATGACCGTCACTACCGCTAAATGGTCAGTTGAAGACTATCACCGTATGATCGAGGCAGGGCTGCTGGACGATCGCCCAGTCGAATTGCTGAATGGAGAGATTATTGAGATGACCCCAGAGCGGGAACCCCACGCTAACTCTAGTAGCGAAGCAGGGGACTATTTAAGAGATCTGCTAGGCAGTCGCGCTAAGGTTCGAGAAGGGCATCCGATTACTATCCCCAGCAGCAATTCTGAGCCAGAGCCTGACCTAGCCATTGTTCGCAGACGAGATGCAGGATACCGTGATCATCATCCCTATCCTAGTGACATCTTCTGGCTAGTTGAGTTTTCTAACTCTAGTCTGAAAAAAGATTTAGATCCCAAGGCTAAAGCCTATGCTGCGGCTGGTATTGCTGAATACTGGGTGGTAAATTTGCAAGCTATGGATCTGGTCGTTATGCGCGATCCGGTG
>DATNOY010000879.1:0-4188 GCA_036703495.1 Coleofasciculaceae cyanobacterium | reverse complement strand
GCGGGTAATCCAGAGGCATCGTAGCCTAGCCAGGTTGCCTGAACAGGAGCAGGCTTGAGCGCCATGACGGCACAGCTGCCAAATACCGTCACGCTATCCAACTCCACCAGAATATCAATATCGTCTTGATTGATGCGATCGGCAATTTCAATGATGGGAAAGGGCACCTGATGAAAGTGATCCCCATAGCGGGCGATGAAGGCTTGCTGAAGTGGATCGTCGGACTGCCGCGTGGAGTAGAGATGAATATCAAAGCGACTGCGATCGTGGTGAGTGAGGAGCCAACGGGCCAACCAGCCCACGGAGTGCAGGCGCAGACAGTCGGATAGGTAACCAATCTTTAGAGGCTTAGTTTCTGCTCGGCGGGCTTGGTGCCGCTGCTGATAGTGGTTAACGCGATCGACAAAGCTGGATTGCAGGTCAGCTTGGCAAACTGCTGCCAGCCGATTGCGAATCGGACGATTGGTAGCAGGGTCATCTTCAAAATAGTTGAAAAACATGCCCATGGCTATCAATTTATAAATCTCTTCTGTTGATTCCGAGTGAGTACCAGACGGACTAGTGGAACGAACTGATTGGAGCAGATGCTTGTATCTCTGATAGTACTCATGCGTTTCCTGAGATGAACCACAAGTCATCATCAGCCCTGTCAAAATAGACTGAGTGCAGGTAATTTCTTCGGTCAGGCTAGATGTATTCTGCAACAGCTGCTTTGCTAAGGGTAAGCTTTCTTTAATGCTGGCCGTGTCTCCACTTTGCAAACAATAAATAGTCTTGGACAGGAGATGCGTGTCCTCAGGAGCGAGCTGAAGACAAAATTTGGCAATTCGGATGGCACCAGGGTAATCGGATGTCTTATGGCGCTGTGTTGATTGCGCCATTAAGGTATTAATCAAGTCTGGTAAGCGCTGATTTTCTACAAAATGCGGTACGCTAGCGGTCAAAAATTCATACACTTTCGGACTGCTGGTATCCAGGTTGAGCAAGGCTTGCGATATAGACAGCAAGAGTTCCATCTGGATAGCGCGATCGCTCAGATTGGTCTGGTTCAAGACTTCGATCGCTTGCGCTAACACCCCATCCTCTGAATCATCTAAATGAATTGTTTGAGCTTTGAGACCCAACTCCAGCAGCTTCAGCAAGTTTTCGGCATCCTCGTTGGGTGCCAGCTCCCGCATATGCTGACGCAAGAGCCACGCTGCCCCATAGGCAGAATTTGCTTCTTGACGCTCGGACTCTGTTTGCAACACTTGCACTAAATCTACAGCCCACTGGTCTGCCTGCTCTGGGTTTTCCATCAAAGGCGTCATCCAGGCAAACTGGGCCTCAGCTTCTTGTCCTTGTAAGAGCAGCGCTAATCCTAAATACCAGTAATTCTCAACCGCTGTGGGGTGAGCAGCGATCGCCTGCTCATAGGCTGCTGCTGCTTCAGCATATCGTCCTGCTGTAAGATCAGTGTTCGCCTGCAATTGCAGGTCAGTCGAGAGAGAATTCAAAGTCATAGCGGCAACGGGTGAGGTAACTCAATCTAACAAAGGGGATCAGGGGGCAGCGATCGCTTTGACAAGCTATTGACTAAATCCGCTGCCACATTTGTTCGTAAGCCTTTTCCATATCTTGCGTAAAGGCTCTGGCATTCCATAGGGGCGAGGTGTGGCGCGATCGCTTTAATCTATAAGAGATATCCTGTCGTAATGCTGCATCAGTGCCTAAACGAATTCCCCACGCTAAATACTCTTCGTTATTCCAGGCAATGCCTTCAACAATCCCAGCATTCATCATCATGGTGTAGCTGTTGCGAGCTGCAAATTGCTCTCCCACCCGTGTTACGATCGGCAATCCTGTCCAAAGTGCTTCTAGAGTAGTGGTTGCACCGTTGTAGGGATAGGTATCTAAAATAATGTCGGCGACCGCTAAATTTGCCCGATGGACAAACTCTGAAGAGACATCTGGCAAAAACCGGAGGCGATCGAGACTGACGCCTTCAGACTCGGCCACCTCTTGGAAAAAAGTTTCAATAAATTCGGGGTTGGATAAGAAGCTCTTGATCAAGAAATAGCTATTGGGAACGGCTTTAATTACCTGCATTTGCAGCCGCACATTGTCAATGTTACGCTTCATACCCGTTTGAGAGCTGAGGTAGACGATCGCATCGCCCGGAATCCCCAACTGATCGCGCCGTAAGGAAGGAATATGGGTTTCAAACCCATCCACTGCAATGTAGGTGGATGGCAGCCGCCAGAGCGTTTCAGAGTAGTAGCGCTGCGCGTCTTCTGGCACAACATAAGGATCGACAATGAAATAATCTACCCCTGGAATCCCTGAGGCATCATAACCTAACCAATGGACTTGAATGGGAGCTGGTTTCAGTGCTACAACTCCGCAGCCACCAAAGCTAGTCAGGCTATCTAGTTCCACTAAAATATCAATCTGGTCATCATAGATTTGATTGGCGATATCCGCGACCGTAGAGGGCACATCATGAAATCGATCGCCGTAGGTCTGCCGAAACTCCTGCTGAATCGGATCGTGGGAGGGACGGGGCGAGTATAGGTGAATGTCGAAGCGATCGCGATCGTGATACGCCAGCAGCCAGCGACACAGCCAACCTACCGAGTGTTGCCTGAGACTTCCAGAAAAGTAGCCAATGCGAGGCAATTTAGTCTGGCTCAATGTGGTAGGACGGGGCGTTTGATATCGGATGACTTCATCGCTGAGGGTAGCTTGCAGGTGCGTTTGAGCAATTTGAGCAATTTGATGCCTTAGCGGTCGATTATTCTGAGGATTGTCCTCAAAGTACAAAAACAGCGAACCCACGGGAATTAAACTAGAAAGGAATCCTAGCTCTTGTAATGCACTAGTTTCTGCATCAGTATTGGCAATGGGCTGTCCAATTGTAGATTGTGTTTCTAGATGTGCCTGGACTAGAGATTGTAATAGGGCTTTATAGTCTTGATAATATTTCGTAGCTTGCTGCCAATCGCCACCCCCAAAGATCCAGCTTGCTAATAGTGCGTTTACTGCAGCAATTTTTTGGGCTAAATCTGTCGCCATTGCTAGACATCGTTTTGCTATCTGAATGCTTTCAAGCCGATCGGCAATACTGCCTCCTTGAAATCGATAGATAATGTCAAGCAAGACCTTAATATCTTGAGAAACCAGCGGCAGCACTAAATGATCAAGCCGTGAAGAGATTTTTGATTGAGATGCAGCAGAATAGGCTTGAGCAGCAGCAAGGAGCAGATGGACAAATTCTGTGAGTCGTTGGTTAGAAAAGTGAGGAATGCAGGTTTCTAGAAAGTTTAAAGTATCAGCATGTCCCGGATCATGCTGAAGCAGCAATCGGCTGAGTTGCAAGAGTCGATCCATCAAGATCTCTTCTGTTATTTTATGAGACTGAAGATGAGCAATAGTTTCCGCTAGCAGGCCATCTTCAAAGCTAAATAGCTGCGCTTGTAACGCTAACTCAAGAATTTGCAGTAAATTGTCTGTATCTTCTGGGGCAAATCCTCGCAAGTGCTGCCGCAATAGCCAAGCCACTTCGTACTCAGAATTTGCTGCCTGACGCTCGGCTTCAGTTCGCAAAACATTGGCTAGTTCAGATGCTCGCTGTTCTTTTTCTGCTCCTGATTGAGATTCCGAAATAGGAACTATCCAAGCCAACTGTGCCTCAGTCTCTTTACCTTGCAAGCAAAGCGCTAAACCTAGCTGATAATAATAGGAAAACTGAGCAGGGTAATCAACAATTAGCTGTTCATATAGTGCAGTAGCCCGATCATATTGCCCTTCAATCAAGCAAGCATAAGCTTCTTGCTCAATTCCGTCAGTTGAGAAGTTATTGACAATAAAATCAGCATCCATAACCGTTAATTTTAAGGACAAGAGAGGGCAAAACTAATCTAAATGATCCTCAATTGAAGTAGAAAAAAGCTATCCAGGATAAACTGAATAGCTTTTTTAAAGGAATTGTGTTGAGACAATCTTACGCTCATAGCATAAGATGCATTCCTTAGCGCATATTGTTGTCTGTTGTAGCGCAAGACGCATCTGCAGTACCGTTGAGCGTAATGGTAGGGGCAGTACCGCTAGGTGCAGTCGTTTGGCAGGAAGCTGCTGAAGATTGACCTGTGGCAGCAAGAACTTGTACACCACCTGCATAGGCTCGTAGTGTAGTCGCATCTGTGGGGA
>DATNOY010000878.1:0-7287 GCA_036703495.1 Coleofasciculaceae cyanobacterium | reverse complement strand
TAAGTTTCGAAAGCCTCGCGAACCTTTCAAAAAATATTCTGATTTTGGTCGGGCGCGAAGCGTTATGGATGTCGCCATAGCCCTTAGGGCATGATGCACCCCCGGCGTTCCGATCCACTCCGTCCTCACCCCCTTACGTATGGCTATACCTTACCGCTTTAACTCTCAAGAATGACAAAGGGTGAAGGATGCCATTCATCCCCCACCCTTCAGGCTTTAGCTTGCTGCTTTTACCCCTGTTTTACCACTTCAATAGGTTGAACTGCTCCATATCCACCGTGTCGCGGTTGCGATAGATCGTCAGGACGATCGCCAAACCCACAGCCGCCTCAGCCGCCGCAATCGAAATCACAAACACAGCGAAAACCTGACCCTTGACCCCTTGCGGGTCTAAGTAGTTAGAAAAAGCCATGAGGTTGAGATTGACCGAGTTGAGTAAAAGCTCGATCGACATCAGCACCCGAATCGCGTTTCGACTGGTGACTAATCCATAAATACCAACGCAGAATAAAGCCGCAGCGAGAATTAAAAAGTATTGGAGTTGCATAGTTCTTAAACCTATTTCTTGCTACCTGACACTAGCTCACGGGGGCGCTCAGGCAAAGTTAGCGCAGATTGTTGAGCGCGATTACGGGCAGCCAACTCATCCGGCAAGAAGTCGCGACGAGCCAGAACAATAGCCCCAATCAGCGCCATCAGCAGCAGCACAGAGGCTAACTCAAACGGCAGCAAAAAGTCTGTGAAGAAGTGCTTGCCAATTTCGACGATCGCACCATCCCCAATGGGGGTGACATTAGAAATTGCCCAAGGCGTTGCCAGCACCATTGTACTCAGCAAGGCAAACAAGCCAACGCAAACCGAGGCCGTTGCCGCTGTGCCAATCCAGGCATTGGGCACAGGTACATAGGTTTCTCGCTTATTCACCAACATGATGCCAAACAGAATCAGCACGTTGACTGCTCCCACGTAGATCAAAATCTGCGCTGCCGCCACAAAACCGGCATTCAGGAGAATATATAGCCCCGACATGCTGATAAACACTAAGCCCAACAAAAAGGCTGAGTAGACAATATTGGATAGCAGCACCACGCCCAATGCCGCTCCAATCATCATCAGCGCCAGCACACCAAACGAAACCAGTTGAACCCCATCTGCTAGATTCACAGCTTGTCTTACTCCCTTGGCTTTGAATAATCGATACGCTCAAAGTTGTAGGAAGCAGACCTGGAAATCCACTTCCTGATATTTAATCTCTAATTTGCCGCACTTTCGGTTTCTTCCAGAATCTCAGACGGCAGCTTACCTGCTCGTTTTGCCCCTTCCGGCAAGTCATGCGGATCAATCACACCTTTGGGGAGGTAAACGAATTCCCGCAGGGGCGTCACCATGGGATCAGCATGGATAACGCTGTAGGGTAAGCGACCTAGCGCCACGTTGTCATAGTTCAGCTCATGGCGATCATAGGTAGCCAGCTCATATTCTTCAGTCATCGACAAGCAGTTCGTCGGACAGTATTCCACGCAGTTGCCGCAGAAGATACAGACGCCAAAGTCAATGCTGTAGTGATTTAGCTTTTTCTTTTTCGTCTCCTTGTTAAACTCCCAGTCCACCACGGGTAGATTGATGGGGCAAACGCGAACGCAAACTTCGCAGGAGATACACTTATCAAATTCAAAGTGAATCCGTCCCCGGAAGCGCTCCGAAGGGATGAGCTTCTCATAGGGATACTGCACCGTAATCGGGCGACGCTGCATATGGTCAAAGGTAACGGATAAGCCCTGACCAATGTACTTTGCCGCTTGCACAGCTTCTTTGGTGTAGTCACCAACTTGCTTCAGGAACTTCAGCATAGGGTTTCTCGCAGGTTCGATAGTTTAAACAAAGCCAGTCATCCACCAAAGGCAACTGGGAACGACAGCTTGAGAGCTGCGGTCAGCAGCAAATTGACAAGCGACACAGGCAGCAAAAACTTCCAACCCAAATCCAGCAGTTGGTCAATCCGGACGCGAGGCACCGTCCAGCGCAGCAACACTGCCAGGAAGATCATCAGGTAAGCTTTAAACACCGTCATGACGATGCCTAAGCTAGCCGTTATCACCTGGAGCCAAGGCGTTGATTCACTAACGCCCAGCAGGTTTGCCAACAGTCCGACTGGTACAGGAGATTCCCAGCCGCCTAGGTAAATCACCGCAACTAAAAGCGAGGAAAGTACTAAGTTGGCGTAAGACCCTGCATAGAACAGCATGAATTTGACGGCACCATACTCCGTTTGATACCCAGCCACCAGCTCTTCTTCTGCCTCAGGCAAGTCAAATGGCATACGCTCACATTCAGCCAGGGCAGCAATCCAGAAGATTAAAAAGCCGATGGGCTGCCGCCAAATGTTCCAGCTCAAAATACCGTGGCTAGACTGCTGCGCCACAATGTCGATCGTGCTTAGAGAGTTGGACATCATTACAACGGCCAACACCGACAGCGACAGCGGAATCTCGTAGCTGATGGACTGAGCTGCAGCTCGCAACCCACCCAGCAGCGAGTACTTGTTGTTAGAAGCGTAGCCCGCCATCAGCAAACCAATGGGCGCAATACTAGACAGGGCAATCCACAGGAAAACGCCAATATTTAGGTCTGTGATTACCAGGTTCTGTCCGAAAGGAACGATGAGATAGGACAGGAACACTGGAATGAAGACTAGCAGCGGCGCGATCGCAAACAGCCAGGGATCAGTCTTAGCAGGCAGCACATTCTCTTTAAATAAGAGTTTGATCACGTCGGCAGCAGGAGCCAACATCCCAAAAGGCCCCATATACTCCGGCCCAATCCGCTGTTGCGCTGCGGCTGAGACTTTACGCTCAATCCAGGTAGAGACTAGCGCCAGCACAGTCACGGCACCCACAATCAGCACCATGGGCAAAGGAATCCAGATTGTTTTGGCGACGCCCGTGGGCAATCCAGAATCCGTCAAAATTTGGATGAAATTTCCTTGTAAATCAATTCCTGGACTCATGTTCTTCGTGGCACGCAGGGAATTTAACGAGTGGATTTGACGAGCGAATTGGTCTGGCAGTATTAACTGGCAGGATTAATCCAAAGGTTTTTGCTTAACCTCCAGCCTTAGTATATCGTTGCATGGTTTTTTGGGCGGTGTTGTCAATGAACAGAAGTTCCAAGGGTTACCATAAGAGATTCTTTAGGACAGAGTTAATCCAGGGGATTTCCGGGTGTGATTTAACCCTGTCATAGGACAGGCTAATCGCATTGATGAGCAAGGGTGACGAGTCCAGCAAGAGTGACGAGTCCAGCAAGAGTGACGAGCGATCGCCCGTCCTAGCCTAGAAGATCTGTGCTGGTTCAGAGAAAGGGCTTGAGCTAAGGAAATCCCAGGTTCTCGTATTCTCTCAAGAGCGATTAATCAAGCTTAGGAGCAGAGGCTTCCGTAAAATCCAGGAGCGGGTTCTGGGAGTGCTCCCCTCAAACTCCGATTTAATTAAATTCACGATCTTTTAGTTAAAAAAGATGTGAAAAACTTAGCGCTTGTGAGTATCATGAGTGGCTTAACTTGAGTCCTTGAATTCGTGGTTAGAGTGAGTGGCTGAGAACTGTGCAAATTCCTAGCTTTCCTGAATGTAGTCATGATTTAGTCAATTCCTTGAGTCACCATAGTGATCAGGAGTTGCTCACCTTATTCCAGCGGCATCCCGACGAAGGAAAGTACTTCACCGCTATTTTTTGCCGCTACAGTCCTATCGTTTATTCCTTGATTCGGCATTCGGTGCGATCGCCCGTCCAAGCCGATTACCTGTTTGCCGTCACTTGGCGACATATCTATTACGAGTTAGGGGGATTAGACCTGCATCAACCCCCCTCAGCCGACGGCAAACCCTTTACTTTGCAAAGCTGGCTGATCAACATCACAGCAGTCTGCATCAACCGGATGGAGTTACCGCCAGTCGAGTCAATTCATTACACGCTAGAAGAAGCTTCGCCACCGCTCTGGTGCTACGTGGAACAGGCGCTCGATCGCCTTCTCCCTATTCACCGATTGATGGTCTTGATGGCGCAAACCTTCCACTGGAGCGAAACGCGCATTGCCGCCTACCTGCAGGCAGAGGGAGAAATCCTTAAGCCCGGAGAAGTCAAGCAACGATTACATGCAGCCTACCAAGAGCTAGAGGCGGCGTTGCCTCAAGACATTAGCGAAATTTATTTGGGTCGTATCTACCAGTCCAATTCTCTCGAAGAGGATGACTATAGCGACCTCTTTAATCTCGATTCGCTGCAGTCGGTTTATGACTGAAACTTTAGCGCTGCGCGCTTGACTAAAACCCTAGCGCTGCGCGCTTGACTAAAACCAAGATATTTTTTGAAAGCCCCACTTCACGGGGCTTTCAAAAAATATTATGTAATGCACGCAATTGAGAACAGCTATAGCTATAACCACGTATCAGTAATCTTCCTATTTTTGAGAAGATACGTAATTTCAAGGAGAACAAAGCAAGCATCGGCTTTCTAAATCAAGGCTAGCAGTTCAGTAAATTCCGCAGAGAATCCAGCTTTTATGAAAAGTTTGCGAGTTTGTGAACTAAACACAGACATCGAAGAATAAATTAGATAGAAGTAGTAAATATTACCTGTTACAGCAGATTCTAGAGAGTGGATCATCTCGCTTTCGGTCAGGTAAAGTCTGCTGTTCATTCTGCTCGCTATCTTTACTACTACTGCACATGAACAAACTTCTGACTGGTCTGCTTGGAAGCGCTGCCGCCTTAACTGGAGTGCTATCTGGGGTATCGCCCGCTGCTGCTTTTACATGGGACAATTCTTGGAGCCAATCTCCTATTTTGAGTAAGGCTCAAACCGGGTTTGATGACGCGCCCTTCCAAGCTTTCGTTCAGCCTGAGCGAATGGAAATGGTGAATGTGGGTCAATTTCTGCTCGACCCTACGAAACTAAAGCTGAAGCAAGACTACGAGGTAAAAGTCCACTTTATTAATGAAGGCGCTGGTTTTAGAAACCAGTTAGCATACCAGGCTACCGGTGCGATCAACAGCAGCGGACTAGTCTTTGACGATGTGTCTAGCCCCTGGGAAGGCGGTCTGCAATATGGGGATGCCGTCAGCTTAGGCACCCTGAAAGCAGGAACCCAGCTCGACTTCTGGCTGAGAGCCAACGGCAAAAACGGCGGCACCAACATTTTTGGGACAAACACTGCGTCCAACGAAGATGGGCTTCAGCATGTCTTTGCCGCAGCTTACAAAAACTACTTGGTCTTGGGTTTTGAAGACCTCTATGGGGCTTTGGGCGCTTGGGGACAAGATGCGAAAACTGGAAAGTGGAATGAAAGCTCCGATCGAGACTTTAATGACGCGGTTGTGGTGGTTGACCTTGGCGAAAAGAACGTTCATGCGCTCACTAGTGTTCCTGAGCCTTCGATGACGCTGGGGTTGATGAGTGTAGGGGCAGTAGGGCTGATGGGTCTGCGCCGTCGTCAGAACAAGGCAGCACGTCAATAGATCATCGCGGTTTTCATCGGGGGGTTCTCAGGTGAAGGAGGTGAAGTTAGTCGAGCATGAGGCGCGATATAGGACTCAATACTTCTCGGATAAGACTCGATCCCCCTAAATCCCCCTTAACAAGGGGGACTTTGAAAGGCTCGGTTCCCCCTTTTTCAAGGGGGGCTAGGGGGGATCTATACACAGGAAACGGCTTAACCGAAAAGTATTGATATAGGACTACGCAATAGGACTACGCACTCGGATGAGGACGGCGATCATTAGCAAAAGATTGAACGAAAAAGGAGAGCAGATTTGCTCTCCCTTTTTTATGGCGATCGCTCAGACCTTACCTGACCCTCACAAAACCTCGCGACCCATGAAGGGTTGCAGGACAGTGGGAATCTGGATGGTGCCATCCGGCTGCTGATAGTTTTCCAAAATTGCGGCCATTGTCCGCCCAACGGCCAGTCCCGATCCATTCAGCGTATGGACGAACTGAGTGCCTTTTTTCCCAGCTTCCTTAAACCGGATGTTGCTGCGGCGGGCCTGAAAATCTGCACAGTTGGAGCAGCTAGAGATTTCACGATACTTTCCGGCTGAAGGAATCCAAACCTCAATGTCATAGGTTTTGGTAGCGGCAAAGCCCAAATCGCCTGTGCATAAAGCAATCACCCGATAGGGTAGTTTTAGAGCCTGTAGAATAGACTCCGCCTGCTTCAACAGCGTTTCATGCTCCTGTTCAGAGGTGTCAGGATGGACGAACTTAAACATCTCGACTTTGTTGAACTGGTGCAGCCGAATTAAGCCGCGCGTGTCTCTGCCGTAGCTACCTGCCTCCCGACGGAAGCAGGGCGTATAGGCGCAATAATGCAAGGGCAGTTCTTCAGCCGTCAAAATTTCATCGCGGTAGAGGCTGTTGATCGCCACTTCCGAAGTCGGAATCAGCCATAGATCATCGCGATCGCACTTAAACGCTTCTTCCGCAAACTTGGGCAACTGCCCCGAAGCCGTCATCGATTGGCTATTGGCCAAAAACGGCGGAATCACCTCGGTGAAGCCAGCTTGCGTATGCTGAGCCAACATGAACTGAATTAAGGCTCTCTCTAGTGCAGCAGCAGGGCCTAGTAACGTGACAAAACGGCTTTGAGCAATCTTGGCCGCTCGCTCAAAGTTCAAGATGCCCAGTTTCTCGCCCACTTCCCAGTGGGGCAAAATGTCAGAATTCGTGGGGATATATTCATCGCCCCAGCGGTGGATTTCCACATTTTCATCTTCATCTTTGCCAATGGGGGTAGTTTCGCTGGGTAAGTTAGGCAGCGTCAACAGCAGGTCATAAATCTGTTCCTTCAGATCTTTTTCCTGCGGCTCTAGTTGGCTCAGCGTAGACTTGATCTGGTTGCCTTCGTCTCGCAACTCCTGCACTTCTGGCTCATCTGGCTTGGCTCCAGACTTCATCTTTTGCCCAACCAGCTTGCCAATCTCGTTGCTGCGGGCCTGTAACTGCGATCGCTCCACTTCCAATTCCCGCTGCTGCCGATCGAGATCGAGAATGGGCTGAATATCGTAGCTGCCTGCCCGCAAGTTGAGGCGAGCTTGAAACTGCTCTGGATTTTCCCGTAGCTGTTTGAGATCAATCACGTTGGTTCCTTGAGCTGCGATCGAGTTGCATGATTACCAATAAATCAGGATAACTTGTCTAGGAACAATGGGCGAGAGGCAAGACCCGCAGTTCAGCCTTCTGCAGGTTGGATTGTCTGCCTATGCGTGACTCAATACTTCCTCTAGTGCCTGT
>DATNOY010000877.1:0-3056 GCA_036703495.1 Coleofasciculaceae cyanobacterium | reverse complement strand
TTTCTGAACGGAACCTATGAAGAAGTGATGGGAAGCCTGCATAACTTATTTGGCGACACCAACGTTGTTCACGTCAAGCTTACTCACAAGGGTTACAAGATTGAGCATGTGGTTAAGGGTGACACTATGAAAGAAGTTCTTGGATATGTTCAATATGATGCTGAAGACTTACTTGAGATTATTCGACGGGAAGCAGAGAGAGCTTTAGAAGAGAATCGAATTACATTGCAAGAGTCGCAACAGTTGCTGCAAAATTATGAGCATAGCCTAAATAGCTATACCTATTTGTCGAGGGAATCCTCGCGAACAGTTTAGACAGTATTTTTGGACAGCGTTTTTAGGCAATGTTTGAAAGTTAGAGATCTGCGGTTTAATCAAGTCCCAATTTTTGTGAAGTGGGCATCTTACCTGCCCAGGGATTTGCAAGTTAATCACATCCCCACTGGCAACAACATTAGCGATAGGGGCGCAAGGCCTTGCCCCCCTACAGGGGTATACGATTTTCCCGCAAATCCCCCAGGCATCAAGGGCGGCAAGATGCCCGCCCCACAAGAGATAGAAGTGATTGTAATGATTTACGACTGACCTTGATGAAGGATGAGGTCAAGTAAGCTATCCAGAAGGCGATCGCGCTGCATCGGCACAATATCTCCGCTGTGCAACACATCCCTCAGAATCACAAAATGAATCAAGGTGCCCACAAAGGCTCTCGCCGTCACTTCAGGATCGGCAATCTGCAGTTGAGGATGGCAACTAAAGTATTTGGTTAGAAAGTCGAGACTTGGCTTTTCAATGCTTCGAGTAAAGGCTCGGGCTAATTCAGGGAATCGCCCAGATTCCCCAATAATCATACGGAGAAACGTCAAAATTTGCGGATCTTCTGCCACATTATCCAACATGCCATTGGCATAGCGTTTTAAGAACGGCAGCGGATCTTCCTCAAAAGACTGAAAATTTTGGAGCTGAAACAATTCTTTTCTACTCGCTATCCGCTGGATCAGCGCCGTAAATAATGCCTCTTTATCTGGAAAATGCCGGTAGACAGTCGCTTTAGAAACTCCGGCTGCCGCAACAATCTTATCGACTCTAGCCCCGGCATAGCCGTTCTCCAAAAACTCCTGCATGGCACCATCCAGGATTGCTTCGGTTTTTTCGGAGGACAAGTCGCGTGAGGAGGTCATTATTACCAATTTTTGATTCCCATTCAATTCCATCATACCTCTTGACACAACGAAACGAAACAGTTTAGTTTATCTATATACGAAACGAAACAGTTTAGTGTCGCTTGATGCGTTTAGGAGTCTACCGATGCTGCAAAGTCCGCTCGTCAGCATTCCAAAGGGTCAGTCTCGCCGCTGGGTGGGGGTCGCTGCAACTACGCTTGTGGTTGCCCTGGGAGCAGGCTATGGTGCTTGGCACTCCCAGTCAATCCAACAAGCCGAAAGCCAATCTGCCGCCGTTAGCCCGCCCAAGATTACGACCGTGACGGCTTTAGGACGACTGGAACCGCAGGGGGAAGTGATTAAGCTCTCTGCTCCCACCTCTAATAACGGCAATCGGGTGGAGCAATTGCTGGTAAAAGAGGGCGATCGCCTCAAAACGGGGCAGGTGATTGCGATTCTGGATAGCCGCGATCGCCTGCAGGCGGCCTACGAGCAAGCGCAGGAAGAAGTGAGGGTAGCCCAGGCAAAACTGGCGATTACCCAGGCTGGCGCGAAGCAGGGAGAGATCGATGCCCAGCGGTCCGAAATTGCCCGTCTGGCAGCCCAACGGCAGGGAGACATTGACGCTCAGGAGGCAACCGTTGCCCGGTTAACGGCTGAACTGCAAAATGCCGAAACTGAATTTAACCGCTATCAATCGCTCTATCAGGAAGGCGCGATTGCCGCTGCCGAACTTGATGGCAAGCGTTTAACCCTAGACACAGCCCAAAGGAGCGTCGAGGAGTCTAAGGCAGTCTTAGCCCGGATTCAATCCACCAGCCCAGCTCAACTGAACCAAGCTCAAGCCAATTTAGAACGCATTGCGGAAGTGCGTCCAGTCGATGTCAATGCCAATCAAGCCGAGGTCGATCGCGCGATAGCTGCTATGAAACAAGCCAAGGCAGAATTGGACAATGCCTATGTGCGATCGCCGCTGGATGGCGAAGTTTTACAGATTCATACCCGTGCTGGCGAGGTGGTTTCCAGTGATGGCATTGCGGAAATTGGCAAAACTCAACGCATGTATGCCATTGCTGAAGTCTATCAAAGTGATATCAGTCGGGTGAAACTCGGCCAATCTGTGCGAGTGACCAGCGATACCATTCCAGGGGAACTGTTGGGCCAAGTGGAGCGGATTGATTCAGAGGTGAAGCGGCAAACTATTGTCAATACCGATCCCAGCACCAATATTGACGCCAGAGTCGTGGAGGTGCATATTGCGCTGGATGCATCATCCAGCCAACGGGCTGCCAAGTTTACCAATTTGCAAGTGACCACGGTGATTGAACAATGATGGAATTGATGCAGCAAATCCAGCGACGAACCCCGCTGGGATGGTTACAACTCAGCCGAGAACGCAGTCGTCTTCTGGTTGCCCTCTCTGGTATTGCTTTTGCCGATGTGCTGATGTTCATGCAGCTGGGTTTTCAGAGTGCGCTGTACGACAGCAACACCAAGCTTAGTCGGGCCCTTGATGCTGATATTGTGCTAGTCAGCCCCCAGGCCCGCAATACCCAGAATCTCAGCACCTTCTCACGACGCAGACTCTATCAGTCCAAAGATATTGCAGGGGTACAATCTGCCGAACCCTTCTATTCCAACATCATCACTTGGAAACATCCGGATACTCGTAAAGAAACCTCGATTCAAGTAATTGCCTTTGATCCAGCTCGGCCTGCGTTGAACTTACCAGAAGTTAATCAACAATTAGACAAGATTAAATTACCGGATCAAGTGTTATTCGATCGCAAATCTCGGGGCGAGTATACCCAAGCCATCACTCAAGTGGAACAGGGCAAACCCGTCACCACTGAAATTGAGCGGCGTACCATCACCCTCTCTGGTTTATTTTCG
>DATNOY010000876.1:0-11694 GCA_036703495.1 Coleofasciculaceae cyanobacterium | reverse complement strand
ATCTCAGGATAGGTATGCCAAGCTCAAAACTATGAATAATCCACCGCTAGAAATTGCCGTGTGGATTCAGGATTATTTGCAACAGCAATCTTATCGCCATTGCTTAGATAACTTTCAGTTGCATCATATGCTGCAAACGCTGAATATTATGGTTGATAGTTTGGGTGGCTGTGAGCGGATTCTAAAAACTCCCATTCCGCTAGCTTATGCCATTCATTTAAAGCAGCTTTTATTAATTTATTGTTTCACCTTACCCTTTCAATTTGTGGAGGAGCTAAATTGGTGGACAGGTGCGATCGTTGTGCTGATTAGTTTTACCCTATTTGGCATCGAAGAAATTGGCATTGAAATTGAAAATCCCTTTGGGCGCGATGCTAACGATTTACCGTTAGATAGTTTCTGTGAAACAATGCAGCGAAATATCAATGACATTACGACCCTAGAACCATTGAGTGCTAAAGGATTAGTAGATTACTAGTAGATTACTAATTGTTAGCAGGATACTCATATCCCCATCCTTTTCGGTTGAGCTATCAAATCCCGCCCTCCTCTCTAGTACAGGAGGGCGGGATTTGCGCGATTGGAGTGCGGGCAGCGTGAGCGAGCCGCTCATCCGCCAAACAGTTGTTGGATTGAAACCGAGGTCTACTAGCCTCTTTAAAAGAAAAAAGAATGCATCTTGCTAACTTTCTCTTATCAAAGGAAATTGAGAGGAATCAGTTTTGGGTTGAGAAGTATTGATTCATATCTATCCACCTTGAGAATTAATTCTATTAGCCTTGAGAATTACTTCCATTAACTTTGAGAATTACTTCTATTAAGCAAAAATTGGCTGTTGACTTTTGCAATAAAACTGAATTAGTTTAAGGCTGGTGTAAGAGGATTTATTAATTAAAAATGTGTCCAAAGAGAGAGCCTGTAAAGATTTTTCTTGAGCTTTAACAGGTCAATCTAAATGCACTAATCTAATGGAATCCGAGTTTGGCAGAAGATGCCCGCAGGCTGTTGTCGGTTCATTAGCCTGTCTATTGCAACCTACCTCTGCAACCTATCCTCTAGGAGAAAATCTGTATGTCTACCCTTGAAACATTGGTACAGCCCTTTGACCAGATGCGGGACAACCCAATTGCGCTGGAACTCAATGTAACAAAAGCGATTTGTGAAGGATTCAATATCGCTTTGGCTAGCTTTCAGGCGCTATACCTGCAATACCAGAAACATCATTTTGTAGTGGAAGGGGCTGAATTTTATTCCCTGCATCAGTTCTTCAACGACAGCTATGGTGAAGTCCGAGATCACATTCACGAAATTGGTGAGCGGTTGAATGGTTTGGGCGGTGTGCCTGTGGCCAGCTTCAGCAAACTGGCTGAATTGTGCTGTTTTACCCCAGAGTCCGATGGCATTTATACCTGCCGCCAAATGGCAGAACATGACTTGCAAGCAGAACAGGCTCTAATTCGGCTGATTCGGCAACAGGCTAGTCAAGCCGAAAGTTTGGGCGATCGCGCCTCTCGCCTGCTCTACGAGCAAATTCTGCTAGAAACCGAAGATCGCGCCTTCCATCTGGATCATTTCTTGGCGCACGACAGTCTCACGCCTGCCTTCAGCTTGGCCAACGGCAGCAACTAGCGTAGCGCTTTGATCTAATTGGGTGCATGGGCGTTAGCGTTCATGCACCCATTGTTTGGTGCATCCGCATAGAGCAATGTTCAACGGAGTCAAGTCCAGAATATTTTTTGAAAGCCTCACTCCGCGGAGCTTTCAAAAAATATTCTGGCTTTAGCCGAGGGCACACCGCTCTATACCTACGACATTGAGAGATGATGAAGACATGTCATCCTCTGTAGAGTCCAGGTAACAGCCGTGCAACGTTTCGCTTCCTATCTTTTGGTTTCTCACGGTAGTCGTGACCCGCGCCCTCAACAAGCGATGGCACACTTAGCAGAATTGGTGGCACAGCAGCTTTCACAGCCTGCACCGATGACTGTAAGCGGCGATCGCTCCCCCACCTCGATCCAGCAGACCGCTCCGCTAGTGGGTACCGCTGCGCTAGAGCTAGCCCCCCTGCCACTGCATCAACAAATTCAGGCATTTGCAGAACAGTCTCTTGCAGCTGGATACCATCAGCTCAAGCTGGTGCCCCTGTTTCTGCTGCCTGGCGTTCATGTCATGGAAGATATTCCAGCCGAAGTGGCATTGGCACAGCCAGTCCTGAGCGGCAATCTCACCCTAGAAGTTTGCCCTTATCTGGGAAGTCATCCTCGCCTGCAAACCTTATTGACCCGGTCTTCAGTTCCTGTTGCCGATCGGATTTTAGTTTCCCACGGCAGCCGCCGCGCAGGCGGTCATCAACCTGCCGAGGCGATCGCTGCTCACCTGCACGCCCTACCGTCCTACTGGTCTGTATCGCCCAAACTGGAAGAGCAAGTTCATCATCTGGTGCAGCGCGGCAGCCAGCAGATTGTGATTCTGCCCTATTTTTTGTTTGAAGGCGGCATTACGGATGCGATCGCCCAAACAGTTGCCGATCTGCAACAACAGTTTCCCGCTGTGCAGCTGCATTTGTCCCGTCCCTTGGGCGCAACACCTGAATTAGCCAATCTGATCATTAACAGGTAACGTTCTAGACGGGCCTATGGATGGTTGCAGAGGCTGGCAGAGCAGCTTTTCCAACAAACTGACAGCAGCGGTAAACACTACGGTAGTAAAGGTTGAAAAACTTAACACCATTGCTTTACACAGGTTAATATAGGATTAAATTGCAGCTTTCAACACGGTTTACAAAGTGGCTAAGCTCTAGCCTGGAGTATGTCCACTTTGAGCACAACGCCTTTGGAGTTCATAGGCTCTGAGGTTCTGGGTATCAGCAGGATGTCTTCCTTCAGCCACGCTCAGCTGAAAGATCCTCAGCCGATGCTGCGAAAAGTTTCCATTCTCTCGGTCTAGAATCTTCATGCAACAGTGTTTAGGGAAAGAGTTTTTAGGAAAAGAGTGTTTAGGGAAAGTCTACCTGCTGGGTGCAGGGCCGGGCGATCCGGGTTTGATGACACTCAAAGGCAAGACGTTACTAGAGTGCGCTGATGTCGTGATTTACGACGCTCTGGTCAGTCCCCAAATCGTCGCGATGATTAATCCGCAAGCTGAGCAAATTAACGCAGGCAAGCGACGCGGACGTCACTCGCTGGTACAAGATGAAACTACGCAGCTCCTGATTGAAAAAGCTCACGCTCATGCCATCGTGGTGCGGCTGAAGGGTGGCGATCCCTTTGTATTTGGGCGGGGCGGCGAAGAAATGGAGGATCTGGTGAAGGCGGGAGTCCCCGTTGAGGTGATTCCGGGCATCACTTCTGGGATTGCCGCTCCTGCCTATGCAGGCATTCCTTTAACACATCGCGCCTATAGTTCGTCTGTCACTTTTGTGACCGGGCACGAATCAGCGGGCAAATATCGTCCTGCTGTTAATTGGCATGCGATCGCCCAAGGGTCTGAAACGATCGTCATCTACATGGGCATCCACAATTTGCCTTACATCACCACCCAACTGCTGCTGGCGGGACTGGTTCCAGAAACGCCGATCGCCTTGGTGCGGTGGGGCACTCGGGCCGAGCAGCAAGAGTTGGTGGGCACATTGGCGACGATCTTGCAACAGATTGAAGCTTCTGGGTTTGAGGCTCCGGCGATCGCCGTCATTGGTTCAGTGGTCAATTTACACGAAACGCTGTCGGGTTGTCGTCCGGCAGCGTTTCATTGAAGGAATCAGCTAGGTCTTAGCCTTTCTCAGCTTTACCCTTCGTCTTGCACCACATCCAGCCAAACTTCATCGCTGCCGTGATGGACAGTTTTGACCCACTTCAAGCGCTTGGGTCGGACAGACATCCGCGCCGTTGTGCTGGCCATCACAGGAATCCAGTGCAGCATATAAAAGGCACCGAATAGCGTCTGAATTAGGGTAATCAAGACAGAGAAGGGCACAGTCCGACGACGGCTTTCCCCGGTCAATTGGGTACGTCGCAATCCGATAAACATTCCCAGCAGTGAAAGAGTCACCGTTAGACTGGTGACCGGCAGCAGCATCGGTGAAGAGCTGCGGACGATCGCCATCAAGAAATCGGGGACTGCGGCAGTAGGCAATACATATTGCGTCAGCCAGAACAAAAACAGATCGACGGTTTTCCGAGTGCCTAAGCGATTGCGGGCAATCAGCCGCCAGTAGTCAAGGTAGCGCTGATAGCCCCCTTCTGCCCAGCGGTTGCGCTGGTGCCACAAGCCGATCGCCCGTGGCACCCCTTCTTCACCCACAGCCGGATGCATCAGCAGGTCAATGTCCCACTGATCCAGATGCAGGCGCAACGTCAGATCCAGGTCATCCGTAATGGTTTCTTCGTTCCAGCCGCCGCAGCGCTCTAAAGCAGCCCGACGGACAAACTGGCCGTTGCCGCGCAGTTCACCAATGCCGCCCAAGGCAATTCTCCGTTGCTGGATGTAGCTGTCTACTGCCATTTCGGCTTCTTGTCCCCGAGTCCACAGGTTTGTCCGAGCATTGGCGATCGCCTTCCGCACCTGCACCGCGCCTAGCTGCGATCGCTGGAACATCGGTACAACCTGCCGCAGCAAATCACTAGGCACCTGGGCATCGGCGTCAAAAACGGCAATGATTTCTCCCTGGGTAGCTGGTAAAACCTGATTCAACGCCCCCGACTTGCCGCCACCGGCATTGGGGGGACGATGCACAACATTGAGCTGCTGATATTCCTCAGCCAGCCGATCGAGCACTAGAGGCGTGCGATCGGTACTGGCATCGTTGATGATCCAGAGATCATAGCGGCTCGTCGGGTAGTCCAGGTTGCAGAGGTCTTCCACCAGAGAACGCACGACAGCCTCCTCATTTTTGGCCGCCACCATCAACGACACGTAAGGATAGGCTTCCGGGTCATCGCCTGAGAGTGGTTCGGGCAGCGGCAGCGAACGGGCAAACACTAGCCGCAAGGCATGAATGCCCATCACGGTCATTAGTCCCAGCACAAACCAGGAACCCCAGGCAAACAAATGCAGGGCAATCGTGCTGCTCCAAATCGCAGTTAAGGCGATCGCCGCCTTGCGTCTGCGTCCTTCTAAACCGCGCTCATAAGGGTTTTCTTCGTCGTCATCGTCTGGGTCGGAAAGAACCGATAAATCAGACAGAAGTGAGTTGATTGGCAGATCGCTGTACAAATCGCTTTCTCGCCAAGAATTCTCCGGCATAGGTCATTTGATTGAGGAACCAGTACTTGTCTAAACCCTTAAAGAAGCTGGGGATGAGGTAGCACCACACCGTACAGCCGTCACACACCGATAGTTTGCCCTGGGATTGGCGGTATTTCTCAACCTCAGCCGATTCGCGGTACAGGTCATACAGCCGTCCTTCAATAGCAATCCCAGCCTGGGCAAAGTGGTAGCAGGGCAGCAGCAGCTCATCGTTCGGGGAAATGGCAATCACCGCATCCACCGCTTTACAGCGAGGATTGTTGATGTCATTACCACCTGCCTCAATAAACGCCAGTGCCGCCCTGTTGTAGCCCACATTCCGGTATTGCTTGGCAGCCGATTCGATCGCCTTGGCAATTTCCGGAGTTGGATTTTTCTTGCTGTTGTAGTGCTCGTAGGCAGTGAAGGCCGGATTCAGCCACACCCGCACACCAAGCTGCTCACCAAGCTGGGCTACTTCGCCAATGCGGTTAAAGTTTTGAGCCGTCACCGTATGGTTGAGGACTGGAAATTCACCCAGCGACAGGGCAATCTTGACCGATTCCACCAGCGTGTCAAAGATCTTGACCCCTCGGGAGTGGTCATGGGTTTCAGCATCGCCACCATCTAGCGAAAAGTTGAGGAAGTCCACCAAGCCCTGCATTTCTTTGGCTCGCTTGGGATACAGGATGGTGTTGGTGGTCATGCTGGTGATGAAACCCTGCTGCTTGGCTTCAGCAAACACCTGATTGACATCCGATCGCAGCAAAGGTTCGCCACCTGTGAAGTCTACATACTTCACCCCCAGCCGCCTTAAGTCGCGCAGATTGTGTTGAATAGTCTCAAAGCTGGCTTCCTGCTTGGGTTCTAGGGCCCAAATATCGCAAAAATGGCAGCGGGCATTGCACCGATAGGTCAAATAATAATTCGCAACAAGGGGGGGCATAGGCATCCAGAGGAAGGGGACAAAAATAAGTAGAGGCTTTCCTCTATAGATTTCTGTTTATAAAAGATAAAGCAATTATTGATCTGAGTCTAGGCAAGTGCTGACTCACAATCCTATTGAAAATAGTTTACCAACCTCAGCCGATTTTCAGCGCAATTCTAAAGAAAAACTGAATCCCTTGCCCTGAATCCTTGGCTTAGTTCTTGCCAGATGATCCCCAATCGTCGGCTGACGCCACCTTTAGAAGTCTAGTTCAGCCAGTCCCAGATATTGGATCCCGGCGGGCGTCACCTCAAATCGGCAGGGCAACACTTCTAACCCTTGGGCGATCGCCGCTCTCAACAGCTGCCCATAGACCGGATCGGCCTTATCTCCCGGCGCAAAATGAGTACAGTCACCCCGATTGATCAGGTACAGCATCACCGCTCTCGCGGCAGGCAGCAAGGCAGTTAATTCTCGCAGATGCTTTTGTCCGCGGGTCGTCACACTATCGGGAAACAGGGCAACTTCACCGCTGCTCCAGGTGGTATTTTTGACTTCCACATAAGTAGGAGGCGTGCTGTCGTCACTCGTCAACAGAAAATCAACTCGACTTTTTTTATCAGCCCCATAGGGCACTTCACTACGAATTTGCTCATAGTTGCCCAAGGTGGGAAACAGCTTGGCGGTGAGGGCAGACTTAATCAGCCGATTGGGCAAAGCCGTATTCACCCCCACCCAAGTGGGTTTGAGATCTTCGACCTCGATCGCTTCCCAGGTATAGGGCAAGGTGCGGGTTTTGCTAGCGCTTTGCGAGAGGAGGACTCGGCTACCGGGTGTGCAGATGCCAGTCATTGGTCCGGTATTGGGGCAGTGGGCCGTCACCGTTTCGCCAGAGTCGAGCGTGATGTCTGCAAAAAATCGCTTGTAGCGCTGAACCAGCCTACCGGGCAAGAGCGGCGGGTAGGGATAAAACCAATCGGGCATGATTTTGAGAGGCTAAATTTTGAGAGGCTAATTTGAGCAATATTTTCCGAGCAGTATTTGCGGATTCTAGGGACAAATCTAAAATTGCAGATCGGCGGGCTGGCGATTCACCGCTAAACGCAAGACCGATAGCCCCAGAATCAACAAAAACATTGCCAAGCCGATCGTGCAGGCATAGCTAATTTCCAAATCTTGAAAGGCGCTTTCGTAGACATAGTAGACCAGCGTTTTGGAACTGCTGCGAGGGCCACCCTGGGTCATGATAAACACTTCCTCAAACACTTTGGTGGCTGAGATTGCCGAAATCACGGCTACGAGAAACAGGTAAGGACGCATGAGCGGAATGGTGATATCCCAATGTCTGCGCCAGCCATCCGATCCATCGATCGCCCCAGCTTCGTACAAATCTCCCGGAATCGACTGCAACCCAGCTAGATAGATCACCATGTAGTAGCCCAAACCTTTCCAAATTGTCACTGCCATAACGCTGAAGAGAGCAAATTTGGGGCTGGTCAGCCAGGGAATCCCTTCCTGGGAAAGGTGCAGCCAGCGCAAAGCCTGATTGAATAGACCGGTTTCGGCATAGAGCCAGCGCCAGGCGATGCCCGCCACCACCATCGAGATCACCACCGGGGTATAGTAGGCGGCCCGAAACCAGCGAATTCCGGGCAGGGCTTGGTTGACTAAAATGGCTAGTCCCAGGGGCACAATCACCAGAATTGGCACCACGCCAATGAGATAGACCACCGTATTTCGCAATGTTTTCCAGAACACCGAGTCAGACCAAAGCCGCTGAAAGTTCGCTAGCCCCACCCATTGAGGAGTTTGGGTAATATCAAATCCGTATTGAGTAAAGCTAAGATAGAACGCTTGCAACGCCGGATAAAAGACCGTCAGCGTCAGCAAAATCAGCGCTGGCAGCAGAAACAGGTAGGGAGTGAGCTGCGGCTGTATTCTGCTCCAGCGTGGCGATATCTGGCTTGGCATGTTTGATCCCCGATTTTAGAAAGCCCAATTTTAGAAAACCTAATTTTAGAAGACCGAGACTCTAGATCAAAGCAGATTTATAGCAGTTTTCAACGGAGTCAGGCGCAGATTATTTTTTGAAAGCCTTGCAGAGTTGGGCTTTCAAAAAATAATTTGGCTTGAGCCGAGTGCATACTGCTCTAGAGAGCCAATTTAGAGAGCCAATAATTTAGAGAGCAAACGGCGCATTGCGGGATTGAGGTAATGATCAGGCGATCGCATTTCGATTGATCTGAAAGAACAGGCTAAAGAGCGGCATCGGGGGTAAAGGCGAGCAGAAGGCTAAGATCGCTGATCACGGATGCTAAGCTCTAGGCAGGTGCGCTACTGGTTCGGTGGCAGATGGTTACTTGTATCATCCAACCGCTATTTTTGTGTGACTTCTACCAATTACTTACGAGGGGTTCCAGTGGCAAGTAGAGTTACCCTGGGCGATCGCGTTGCGGTGCGCCATCCCCAATGGCCAACCGTCCAGGGGTCAAATCCTGACGCGACGGCCTACCAAGACTGGCAACAGGAGTTTTTGCAACAGCGGTTGCGGTGGGGCTTACGAATTGCGATTGCCGCTTACCCCACTTTTATTGGGGTGAAATTGATTTTGGGGTTAGTCTATCCCGCCGAGTGGGACAGCATTTGGTTTGTGATGGCGATCGCCTGCGAAATCTGTTTATTGGGCTGTTTGGGGCTCAGCCGAACATCCATTGGGCGCAATTATCCTGCCCTGATCTTTTTAGGGGGATCTTGGTCTATTACGCTCCTGGAGCAAATTTGGGCAACATTGACCGGGATTGCCTTTCCAGGGCTGTATGCCTGGACGCTCTCATTCATGACCCTAGCCACCTTGATTCCGGTGCGTTGGCATTTGCATCTGATCTCTCAACTGGGTGTGCTGATCTACTACTATGGCGTCAACACTGCTCTGGGGTTGGAACCGCCGTACTATAGCCTTTGGGATCCGGTGCAGCTCGTCTTCCTGTTCTGGTTTTGCGGCATCTGTGATCTGTCGGTATTTTTTTACGAACGGCTGCAACGCACGGCATTTTTTGCCCATCGAGAGCTAGAGCGAGAGCAAGAAAAGTCAGAGCGACTGTTGCTGAATATCCTGCCTGAAGCAGTGGCTCGGCAGCTTAAGCAAGAACACCGAACGATCGCCGAAAGCTTTGCCGAAGTAACGGTACTCTTCGCCGATATTGTCGGGTTTACGCGCATTTCTGCCAATATTCCCGCAACCGAGTTAGTAACGTTACTCAATCAAATTTTCTCTACGTTTGATCAGTTAGCCGAACAGCATGGGCTGGAGAAAATCAAAACCATTGGCGATGCCTATATGGTGGTAGGCGGTCTGCCCACCGAGCGACCCGATCACGCTGAGGCGATCGCCCAGATGGCGCTGGATATGCAGGCAGCGATCGCCCAATTCAGCACTCAGCAAGACCAGCCTTTTCGCATCCGCATCGGTATCAACACAGGGCCCGTGGTAGCCGGTGTGATTGGCACCAAGAAATTTATCTACGACCTTTGGGGCGACACCGTGAATGTGGCCAGCCGGATGGAATCCCAAGGACTTCCCGATCAAATTCAGGTGACTCGGGCCGCCTATGAGCGTCTGCATCATCAGTTTCATCTAGAAAAACGGGGTGAGATTGACATCAAAGGCAAAGGCACGATGACCACCTATCTCCTGCGAGGCAGAGTGAAAGCGCCCATTGGGTAAAATTGGGGCATACAGCCGCAAAAACTGCGTAGAGATGGCGCTGCTGCCTTTATTTACGCTTTTGCTAACTAATAGGGGGTCACTGCAACTGCCGCAAGTGCACGATCTAGAGTTATTCTTATAGACTCCCAAGAATTAGCTGTGCTCAAGTTAGGCTTAGGCTGATGGCACTCTAACCTATGAGGAGATAGATGATGGAAGTCCATGAACTCGTGACGCTGATTCTGATGCTTAGCCCCGGTCTGCTGCTGTCCATTTTGGTGATGGCGCTGTTCGCTGCAGGCGGCTAAGGGTGCAGCTGGCTTCCCCTGACTTGCTCGTTCGTTTTCCGTGACTATGCAGCCTACCAGCATGCCTCATTTGCTTAAGTACAACATTGCCCCCATTGAAGGGGGGGTGATCTTGAGTATTTGGGAACCTGCGGCAAAAAGTGAGGTCAGGGTGAAGCCGTTTTTATATATGGTGCGATACCGTCTGCCTTCGGAAGCCGAGGCGATGAAACTCCTGTCTGAATATTTGGCCACCTATAAGGCTAAGGCACAGATTCCCCAGGAGATTTGAGCAGAGCAGTTCTAGCTTCTGCCTTCAGGGTTCTGCTTTATGGCTATTGCCCAATGCATGCAGTCCAAAATATTTTTTGCAAGCGCTATAAGTTAGCGATCGCGTTGCGCCTCAACATGTCCGGCTTAATCCGGCGTAAGGCAGATGCCGGAAACCGCTGATCCCAGTCTTCATCGGAAAGCGTAGCGATCGCCTCTAGCGTTGGAGCTACATTCCAGGGATAGGGCTGAAACTCAGCAACATCTGTTTCTTGGGCAAAGCGCTGGTTCCACGGACACACATCCTGACAGATATCGCAGCCGGCCACCCAGCCTTGCAGATGCGGGGTAATGGTTTCCGGCAAGGTTTCTGCTCGGTTTTCGATGGTATGGTAAGCAATACAGCGGTTGGCATCCACCACAAACGGTTGCGTGATTGCCTGGGTAGGGCAATCTTCCAGGCAGCGGGTACAGGTGCCACAGTGCTGCGTGTGGGGGCGATCGGGCGAGAGTTTTAAGTTAGTCAGCACTTCTCCCAAAAATACCCAAGAGCCATACTCGCGAGTAATGACATTGCTATTTTTGGCAATCCAGCCAATACCTGCCTTTTCTGCCCACACTTTATCTTGAATGGGAGCTGTATCGGCGCAATAGCGGGCCTCAATGCCCTCCCCCTGACTGGATAACCAGGTCGCCAAGGCCTTCAGCTTTTTGTGCAGGATACGGTGGTAGTCTTTTCCCCAGCCGTACCGAGAGATTTTGGCATAGTGGGACTCTGGAGGGCGCTCCTGAGGGGTGTAGTAGTTGAGCGCCACGCAGATCACCGATTGCACCGTGGGCAGCAGTTGCCGGATATCTTGCCGCTTGGGATTAGCCATCCAACCCATATCGGCATGGTAGCCTTGATCCAACCACGCTTCTAGCGCAGTAGCCGATCGCGAATTTGCCAATTCTGCACTGCCTGCTGCTTCCACTGCGGCAATCCCCGCTTTGTGGAAGCCTAGTTCCAGTGCTTTTTGCTTAATGCGATCGCTGTCAACAAGTGCTGGAAGAGGGTCTGGCAGGGATTCTGGCAGGGGTTTTGGAGAAGAAGACATGGCAGGAGAACCAGCGGCTCTCTATGAAGATGCTTTGAAAAACAGATAGGTGCTGATCCCGTCAGGCATTAGTTTAAATATTGTAGCGATTGGCGATGTTCTGGGTATGTCGGTGATGTTTGAAAAAACATGCGCCGTTGCAAACCTTTGCCAATCCGGCTTGCACTTTAGGTTAAATATTCT
>DATNOY010000875.1:0-3987 GCA_036703495.1 Coleofasciculaceae cyanobacterium | reverse complement strand
CAAGCCCGCGAAATCATTGACTTTGCTAAGTCGGAGTTAGCAGCACGAGAAGGTCGAGTTTCTGCTATCCGGAAACCACCAGAGCGCTGCACTCGGCTAGTGCTGAAAAAAGATTACTCGTTCCAAAAGCTGAATCTGGCTCACCCTACCCAATACTTTGTTTACTTAGTGCGGCGCAAGCCCAAACTTGATCGATACATTGGTGCCCTCTTCTATATCTCGCAAGGATTTCCCCTCAGCTACTTTCCAGATGCTGACGGACGTATTGTGTTTACCCAACCCAACAATGTATTCAAGCTGGTTGATTCACAGTCGCTGCAGACGCAGGTTGTGCGTTTAGTATCGGTTGATCCGCCGCCGCCAGACTATACGTTTGAGCGAGGACAAGAAGACACTCCAGAAATTTATCTTCGTCTTGACTACTTAAATCCCGTCACCTATGAGCCGTTGAACTCCGAGTGCTATCCTTACCCGAACTGCATGTATGAGGGGGGAGAACTCGATCGCTATCGGTGGAAAGTTGAGCCGCTCGTGCTGCCGCTCGAAGTCCAGACCCGCCTGCAATCTATCCCTTCTGCCCAACCGTTGAGTTCTGCTCCGGGGGTAGAAGCAGATTTAGTACCAGTGGTTCAACGCCGCGAGTCGCTGTCGGTGTCTTCCCAAACTGCTCAAGCAATTACTCAACTCACTGCATTAGGCGACAACGCGGCAGCGGCATCTACTCCGGCAGTACCGGCTGCTACGCCACGTCCTAAAAAGTTCATCTTAACCGACTTACCCAAAGCCAATACTGCCACTTACTATTTGGCTGACCCAGCCCAAGGTCAGCGGGTTCTAGAGCGGTTGCGGCTGTATGCATTGCTCAGTGAAATGGCAACGCCTCATGCGAAGTGGATCATTGAGCAGAAATCGGATAAGGCCACAGTGTATCGGTTGGTTAATAGTAAGACAAAGCGACTCATTGTGCAGTTTGCCGCAGATGATGCCTCTGTAACCCTGCAAAACTCATTCCCGGTGATTATGACTGCCTTCCGCGACTTAGCCCGTTCTGCCTCCCAGACGAGCCAACGGATGACGCGAGAGCAGCAAACTTTGATCCATAAGCTGCATGTAGAAATGGGCTTGCCTCACAAAAATCCTCTGGAGATTTTGGAGAAGCTGTTTGGAGTCGGGTTCCGCAATACCTCGGCGATTTGACATCAACGATCTGGCATCATCAGCGATCTGCCGTCAGAAGGCGGGGTATAGGTCGCGAAGAGTGAGTTTTACAAGACGAGGGTGCTTCCTCCCCCTAGCGGTTCTTAACTGCGTGAAGGATAGAAATTGCTTTGAAAGCCTCGCAAAATGGGGCTTTCAAAGCAATTTTTGAGTTTTAGTCATTTAGTCAAGCGCAAAACGGTTATTTGAGTATCAGGGGGCGATCGCCTCCTCACTGAAAATTATGGCGTTGCTGAACAGAGGGATGATTTGCCTGATTCGATGCCTCTTGTAGGGGCGAACGGCCGTTCGCCCTGACGAGAATTCATTCCTGCGATCGCCCCCTCACTGACAATTATTTCTAAATGAGTTAGCCCTATCGTTAGGGTAGAATGTGCCTCTATGGCAGATTGGAGACTGAGGGCAAAGTGCTGCATGTAACCTCAGCAGGGAGATATGCTATTTTTGGAACATTTTTGATATATTAGGTTCCAACTAGGGCAAGCTATACTGTAACAGCTGCTTTAGAATTAAGGGCTGTTACCGTCCAACCAAAATATTGAGTAGAGGTGGCTGGTTGAATTTAATTGGAATAGGGTATATTGAAACTGTTCCAATTAGCGGTTATAACTTGTTTAGGGTGTTCGTCGTGACACGAATCACAGTCCAGATGTTCCTGACTGCTATAAAAGTATGTAGGTAGATGTAGGCGATCGATTAGAAGCGGCTTCATCCAATCCTTTGGTGTGAGATGAGTTAAGTAAATTATTACATGTTGCGCTGATCAGGTTACTTCTGGTAACTTTGCTAACCAAGGTCAAGGTAAAGCCGCTGGATATTTACCTAAGCAATTTTTCTGAGAACAGGGTGTCAAGAAAGGCTTGGTATGTCCAGACTGAAGCGACAACATCGTTGAATAAATCTTTCGAGTGATTGTTGATTTAAGGCTTGAAAGTTCCATTTTTGCTGCAAAGACATTCATGCAAAAGACCAGATGATGCTGAGCAGGTAGGCTGTCAGGCTGGGCAAGCGTGGTGCATTTTGGGCAGAGATGGTCTGGTATTTCGGCGTAGGTGATGACTGTACTGAGGACTTCATTCACATGATTGGGCAATTATTGGCTGAACGGTATCTCATTCTAGAGACGCTTGGGTCAGGTGGTTTTAGCGAAACCTATCTAGCCCGTGATAAGTATTTACCCTGTCATCCACTGTGTGTGGTTAAGCGGTTCCAACTATCGCCTAACAGCACAATCTCATTGGAGATGGCACATCAGCTATTCGAGACTGAAGCCCGTGTGTTGGATCAGCTTGGGCAAAACCATGCTCAAATTCCGACCCTATTTGCTTATTGTCATGAGCAAGACTGGCTTTATCAGATTCAAGAATATATTGAGGGTGAAAATTTAGGCGAAAGGATTGCCCAAGGACAGTGCTTGACCTCAGAGGCAGCAATCAACCTGTTGAAGCAAGTTTTACCTGTACTGGATCACATTCATGCTCATCAGGTGATTCACCGCGATATTAAACCGAACCACTTTATTCAACGCAATGGTGTGATTGTTTTGATTGACTTTGGAGCGTCCTGCTGTTTATCTGAATCGGGGCAACCCACGGAAGCAGCGGTTTCTATTGGTACGCCTGGCTATATGCCGGAAGAACAGGAGGCCGGTTTAGCAGAATATAGTAGTGATCTGTATGCATTGGGAGCTTCGGTCATCCATCTGCTGACGGGGGTGCATCCGCGCGATTTGCAGCGCAACCCGATCACAGGAGAACTAGATTGGCGATCGCATCTACAAGGGCGCGTCATCCATTCAGGCTTGATCACTGTACTGGATCGCATGGTGCAGCGTCATCCTCGGATGCGCTACCGCGATGCCTCTGAAGCATTAGCTGCACTGAAGTCTCCAGCTTCTATCAAGCGGCATGCTCTCAAACGGAGTGGTTGGGTGCCAACACGGCAGCTGTGGAAGCCGGCTCTGCTCTCTTTGCTGTTAGGCGGTTGGTACTTCTATTTCTCCAATCAAATTGAAGGGGCGGGAGCGATGCTGTCTCAGCTGGAGCAGGTCGTTTCTCAGTCGGATAGTGACGTGGCTCTGGTGCATGAAGCTTCTTTCACATCCAATGTCGATCGCATGCTGGTGGCACCGGACAATCGCTTTTTAGTCACGGCAGAGTCGGATCACCTGTTGCACCTTTGGTCTATGCCCAATGGAGTTATGCTCAAAACTTTAGATGGGCATACTGATACGGTGACTGCTTTGGATATCAGCCAAGAAAGTCGCTGGCTAGTCAGCGGTGGCAAAGATCGGACGCTGCGTCTTTGGGATACGGTATCGGGAACGATGCGTTGGAGTGTGGAAGCGCACCGAGGTGCAATCACTGCTGTTGCGATTAGTCCTGATGCCCAATCGATTGTTAGCAGCAGCGAAGACGGCACTCTCAAAGTTTGGAATTTACAAACGGGAGTGCTAATGCATACCCTGACGCCTCCTAATCCCACCTTAATTCCTGTGACAGCGGTAACCTATGGGGGTAAGTCAGATCGAGTGGTGAGTGCGAACAGCAATAATCAACTGCAGATTTGGGATTTGCGCACCGGACAACTCCACCGCACCTTTGCGGGACACAATGCTCCTATTTTCAGTTTGCGGATGGCGGATGAGCATACGCTGTTTAGCTTTGGCGAAGACCGAACGCTGGTTTGGAATCTGGAACAAGAAGGACTGATGCGAGCTTTTCCTCAAAATTCGTCGCAGCTGGTGGCCACCTTGCTGGGAAAGCAGCA
>DATNOY010000874.1:0-8617 GCA_036703495.1 Coleofasciculaceae cyanobacterium | reverse complement strand
TTGCCGGCTCCTGCGGGTGCCACCCTTCCTTCATAACTTTCTGGCTAGGAGAATTTCATGCATCCCCTGTTGATGAGTTCCTTGAGTTGGGTCGAGTATCGAGAGCGGATTCCACAGTCCATCGTGTTAATTCCCTGCGGGGCGCTAGAGCAACATGGGCCACATTTGCCCCTGGGAACCGATGCCCTGCTGAGCACTGCCGTGGCCCAAAGTGTCGCAGAACGAGTGAATGGCATTGTCGCCCCTACCTTTAGCTATGGCTATAAGTCGCAGCCTAAATCGGGTGGGGGGCAGCACTTTCCCGGAACGACCAGTTTAGATGGCAACAGCTTGAGCCAAATGATGCGCGATGTAGTGCGAGAGCTGGCTCGGCAGGGAGCTCATCAACTGGTCGTTATTGATGGGCATTACGAAAACCAGTGGTTTTTGACAGAAGGGATTGATTTAGCCTTGCGAGATGTCGGCGCTGCTGCCGGACTGCGCGTCATGCGATTAGAATATTGGGACTTCTTTACAGAGGCAGTTCTGGGAAAGGTGTTTCCCGATGGGTTTCCAGGCTATGCGCTGGAACATGCGGCCGTGATTGAAACATCTCTGATGCTGCACTACCACCCTGATTTAGTGCGACTGGATTTGATTCCAGATGACAAACCTGCCGACTTCCCCCCCTATGATATGTTTCCGCCTCATCCAGAATGGGTGCCCGCTTCCGGCGTGTTGTCTTCTGCCAAGGCGGCAACCTTAGACAAGGGAATTTTGATGGCAGCTCAAGTGGCCGATAGTATTGCTGCAGCCATCAAACAGGAGTTTCAGGCAGCGCGTTAATCGCCGCAATGAAGGCTTGCGAAGTAGCAACCGTGCCAAAAATTCCGCCTTCCATTTTCACCATTTCGATCGCCGCTAGATGCAGCCGATAGTCGCTTTCACCACAGCAATCTTCTAACAGCAGCGTATCATAGCCGCGATCGCTAGCTTCCCGCAGGGTAGAATGCACACAGACTGCTGTGGTGACTCCACACAACACCAGATTAGAGATACCCTGGTGTCTGAGTAGGTGATCTAAATCAGTCGCATAAAATGCGCCATTTCCCGGCTTATCGATCACTGGCTCACCGGGTAGAGGAGCAAGTTCTGGAATAATATCCCAGCCCGATTGTCCCCTGACCAGCAGCCGACCCATGGGGCCAAGACTGCCAATAGCAGCACCCGCCTGCTGGTTGCGCCAACGCTTTGTGGCAGGCAAGTCCAGCAAATCTTCGCGGTGCCCTTCGCGGGTAAACAAGATAGAAAAATGCCGCGATCGCGCTGCTGCCAAAACCGCTTGAATCGGGGCGATCGGGGCGCGCGTCAGCGCCACATCATAGCCTTTCTTAGCCAGATAGCCATCCGGACTGCAAAAGTCAGCCTGCATATCGATAATCAAAATTGCCGTATTCGCCGGACTGAGCTTACCGCTACAGGGATAGGGATAGGGATCTGCCTGAATAAACGTCATCCGGTGTCTTTACTCTGTGATTCGGGCTGGATAAGTGCTCTAGATAGTTGCTCTAGATAGTTGCTCTAGATAGTTGCTCTTAAAATAGCTGCTGCAAGCGGCGCTAATTTTAGCAAGTCCATTTTGGCAAGCTGATCGTACCTTGCCTCGAGCAACCCGGCAATAGGAGAGCGGTCAGCCTTCCCAAATCCGCAGCTCCACGACCCACTCAACCCCAACCCACTCGACGGCGTCAAGCGCCGCAAAAGTGTAGCTTGAGCCACTGTTTAAATCGCTCAAACCTCCTACCCTCGATCGAATGCAACGGATCTGCTATGGATTTGCAATAGAGGCGGAGGATGACCTTAGACCCCTTAACTGACTCAATCGCTGCTGACTCAATCGCTGCTGGCTCAATCGCTGCTGACTTAGCGATCGCCCCACCGCCAACTCTCCCTATTCTGGATCTTGCTCCGCTGTTCCCTGCCACTGCATTCAACCTCGATGAATCTGCCAGAGCGGCTTGCGTTGAGCAAATCAAGCAGGCTGTTCTCACCGTAGGCTGCTTTGGGGCCAGAGGAACCGGCATCTCGCAGCAGTTAATCGAGCGGGTCTACCAACAGTCTGCTGCTTTTCATCAGTTAGCAGATCAGGTGAAACGGCCTTTGCTCAGCCGCAACAGAACGCCCAGCCGAGGCTGGATTCCGCTGCATCAGGAGCCGGCCTATGAACCGGGAACCATTGCCCATGTCGAAGGCTTTGACTTGGGGTTGCATCTCTCTCCAGATGACCCAGATTTTCTACCGGCTTCTCCCCTACTGGGTGCCAATGTTTACCCAGACCTACCTGGATTTCAAGCAGATGTTGAAGCCTATTACACCCAGGCAGATCAGGTGGGGCAGGGGTTGCTGCAGGCGATCGCTGAGCTGCTAGGGCTGGAACGCCACACCTTTAGCCGCCTGCATACTCGCCGGGCCGGTTCATCCATGCGGCTACTCCATTATCCGGGCAACACGCAGCCAATAGAGGACAGCAACATTGGGATTAGTGCCCACTCTGACTTTGAGATGCTGACCCTGCTGCATCAAACCGCTCCAGGCTTGCAGCTGATGAGCCGCGACGGACACTGGTTGAATGCACCTGTCATCCCGGACGGACTCATGGTAATTTTAGACGATGGGTTAGAATTTTTAACCAATGGCGTGCTTAAAGCCACACGGCACCGGGTGCCGCTGACGCACTGGGAGCGTTATTCCATCATCCTGTTCCATGCAGCTGATGTGGATCAAGTCTTAGCGCCACTGCCCGCCTTTGTTTCGCCCGATCGTCCCGCCCAATATCCACCCGTCACCCAAGCCGATCATATTTTGCAACAGGTCAATTCGGGTTTAGAAAATCTGAATGCCGTTGCCAGCCCCCCAGCCCCGGCACTCAATCGCGTTACTTCATCAGCAGGAAAAGGAACCTAGAACTTGTGTCAGCGAAATATATCGGGTTATGGAAGCGCGCATCCATTCAGTTGGCAGACGCAGACCCCTACGAAGATTCGATCGTCTTCTGGCTTCAAGCTGAAAAATATTTTGCTGACATTCGGATTCCTATGAATCAACCCTGCCTGCCGCCCCAAAAGTCTCTATTGGACTTAGATCCGGCCGAGCTGCCTAAGTTTGCCCAATTTACTGCCTTTGCAGGCACGATCGATGCCACCGAAAGCTGGATTCGCTGGAACCGAACGATTGACTTTAAGCCTGATCCGCGCCGGATTGATCAGGGCAGCGTGCATTTTGAGGACGGCAATCTGATCGAAATTGGCGAATTTGAAGTGGAGGACGAAATCCAGCAGTATCTAGAAGTATGGGTGCCCCAATCTCCTGATAGCAGCGATCGCCTGGTATTAGAACTGGCTCAAGAGCTGAATGCGACCACTCAGACCATCACCCATCCCAAAGCATTGTGGGTCATGGTGGGAGAGCACTTTATTCGCCTGTACGACGCCCGCTTTTATCCACCGGATTTTGTCACGCCCAGCGATCTTTCCGGTGCGGATCTGCAGCAGTTGATGCACTTTCAAGCAGATTATGGCCAGCGTCACGGCGAAAAACCCTGGCAAATTGTTTTATCCAATGATCCGAGCCGGATTGGCACCACCCTGCAGTCCAAAGCCAACTACCATGCCCAGTGGTTGGACGACATTTTAATTGAAAGCTGGACAGACCGCTCTGGAGAAACGCTAGAACACCATTGGCATGTTCGTGAATCTACAGGAGATCTGGCATCAAATGGCCTAGCTTTTCTTGCACCAGGGCCGTAATCTGGCGATCGCTGGCTGTCCAGGTTCTCGGATGTCCAAATACGCAAGGCTCCAGGATGCCATAGAGCTGCCCTTCATAATAGATCGGCGCATGAATCAAGGCCCGATGCCCAAACCCTTCCCGTTCATAGGCAACATTCACCACATCGGCGGCAGCAGTTTCAATATCCTCGACAAATACGGCTTCTGCCGTACGAAATGCGATCGCCATCAGCGGATCTTTGGCAGCCACATCTCCTTCTTCAATCCAGGTAGCACCCACCAGATTGGCATACTCTGGACTGCGGCTATAGCAGTGGGTGATGCGCCCCTGCCCCGTCTGAGGCTGACGCAGATAGAGGAAACAGCGATCGCACGCTAACGCCTGGCACAGCGCTGGCATTAAAGCGGTACAGATGGCATCAGCAGACGCTCCAGAATTAAATATCTTTTCGATCTCAAGGGGTAATACTTCGTTCATCATTCTAAAACATCATTTTTGTACAACAAGATTGAGATAAATCAGCCATAGCTTAGGGGCGCACGGCCGTGCGCCCCTACAAAAAATTTGGGTTCAACCTAGCTGCAATTCATCACCTCAGCTTAATCCCTACCCCCGCATCTGTTAGAGCGATTTGACGATCGAATCATCATAGAGAGAAGCAACGGGCGTCATATCCGGAATCAGCTTGGTGTCATAAGCCACTTTCACCGTCAGTTCAAGGTTCTTCATGACGCTGTTGGGACTGCTAGGATTGAAGGCGATCGACTTATTGCCCTCAATATCAAAGATCTTCACACCAGAAATTTGAGCTTGAGCCTCTGCCGCAGACACCCCTAGCTTATCCCCGGCAATCTTGATGGCTTCAGCATCGCCGCTGTTCACCATTTTTACAGCCTTCGAGCAAGCGCGAATATAAGCCTGCAGATCAGCCTTGCGCGTTTCAATTACCTTCTGCCGCGTCACGATCGTATCAACAATCAAGTTAGTACCCTTGGTGCTGAAAATCACTTTTCCGCCACCCTGCTGAGCCGCTTTGGTCATCCAGGGTTCATAAGAGACCGCTGCATCAACCCGCTTGGCAGCAAAGGCAGTAGCGGCATCGGCTGCAGTCATGTCTTTAATCACAATATCTTTTTCGGTCAATCCACCTTTTTCTAAATAGGCCCGCAGCAACACGTTTTCAAACAGCAGGTTTTCCCGACCTACCGTCTTGCCCTTCAGTTCTTGAGGACTATTCACACTACCAATAATGCCATCAGACCCGTTGGAGAAATCCACCACATAAATGATTCGAATGGTCGGATCTTTGTGAAATGCCTCGATTGCATCGCCAGAGGTAGTGTTGGCAACATCTATTCTACCTGCCAAGAAAGCGGTAAGCTGCTCGCTGCCGCTCTGAAAAAAGGTGTCCTGGACATTGAGTCCTTCTGCCTTAAACAAATCCTTTTTCAAGGCAACATAGTGTCCCGAGTACCCTGGCCAGGGGTTGCTTCCAATAATCAAGGGTGAAGAAGCATCTGCTCCGGAAGAAGTTGTGGGTTTGGTGCAACCGTGGAGTGCCAGTCCGCCTGCTAGACCGCCAACCAAGCGGATCGCCTGGCGTCGTGAAATTTTTTGGAGATCGTAACTCATAACTGGGAACTCCTTGATAAAGATGCAAAGCTTTTCTTATGAAAACATTAAACTGAGTTCTCAGCCTTAGATAATGTTAGGAATATTACAATTAACGGATACGATACGAAAAAAGAGGGCAAGAAAGCAAGATAAAGTTGAGAAAAGGCCGCCTTTTCACTCAAGATAGAGAGAAACATGCAAAATAGAGGGCAATATTTGAGGGTAACGATTCTGCGACCCGTCAATAGACTGAATTGGAAATAAGGTTTTCGGTTTGGAAATTGGTTTGTGGTGCGGCGGAGCTGCACCACAAACCAATTTCCGATAAAGTCTAAAGAATCTCTGCCCGCCTGGATGTAGAACAAGCCATTGAATTTTGGCTGGAATGGCTCATCCTGCGGGTGCATTCGATCTTTTTCGGTGCAGGCAGAACCACAGTCCAATCGCCATCAATCCGGCAGCAGCCACAAGCTGAGACGTGACGGGTTCACCCAACCAAACCACCGCCAGCACAGCACCCGCGAAAGGGAAAATGGAGAAAAAGGTGCCCACTTTAGAAGGCGTCAGATGCCGAAGTGCCAGGATGAAGCAAACATAGGTCAACCCAATGGTAATGAATCCGGCGATCGCAATTTTTGCTCCCATTCCGGCACTGGGCAAGCTATTGCCCACGGCTAAGGCAAGGCTGACGTTGAACCCCCCACTCACCAAATTTTTTACCATGGCGACCTGGACAGCATCTCTTGAGGAAATCTTGTAGGTCAGGTTGCTAGAAGTGGCCCAGCCAATACAGGAACCAACGACTGCTAACGATCCCCAGGAAAAGCGCAGATCCGACTCGCCTGTCCAAGCCAAAATGATGCTGCCTGCCGTGATCGCCGCCAATCCGATCGCCACTTGCCGATTGAAAGCTTCCCGAAAAATCAGCCAGGCAACCAGAGCTGTAAACACCCCTTCTAAATTCAGCAGCAAAGCGGCCGAAGCGGCCGTACTGTGGGCAATGCCATAGACCTGCAGCACAGAAGCCATGAGCGAACCCGCGAAGATAGAAGCCAGCAGCCAGCTCCAGTCTTGGCGTCTCAACCGGTTAAGCGTGGGTTTTCGAGTAATGATTTGGCGGAGAAAATAGACGATCGCCATCCCTATCCCGGCTCCCAAATCCAGCAATCCAGCTAGCATCCAAGGTTCCACCTGGCGCAGAAACATCTTGGAGATAGGAATGGTCAAACTGTAGAGCAGGGGCGCAGCAATAGCGAAGGCGACCCCAGGTGACAGCCTGCGCAAAAATTTTTGAACCATTTGGGTTTGAGCCGGTAGGGCAGGAAGGGCTAATGGCGAGCTTGGTCAGCCCAGGGGGTCAAGCGTTGAGAAATCCACTTCAGCCCATAGTCAATCACCAAACCAATCAAGCCAATCACGGCAATACAAAACAACACCTTCTCGGTTTGCAAAAATCGCTGCGCTTGGATAATCTTAAAGCCCAAGCCGCTCTGAGCCGCAACCAGTTCAGCAATCACCAGATAGTTCCAGGCTCCAGAGATATTGACCCGCAAGGTATCCAACACACTAGGAAACGTGGCCGGGATGATCACCTTGAATAAAACATCACGGCGGTTCGCCCCTAAAGTATAGGCGACATTGATCATCTCATTGGGAATGAACTTGACCGCATCAGCGACCATGATGGCGTTATACAATACCACGCCAAGGGTAATAATCAGAACCTTTGCTTCTTCTCCTAACCCCACCCAAATGACAATTAAGGGGACAAATGCAGTCACGGGCATATACCGCACCGTTCCCACAAACGGCGCAAAGAAGCTGTTCATACTGGCGAAGGTTCCCATGGCAATCCCCATCGGTACGCCAACTATGGCGGCGACCAAGAAACCGGCTAGCACTCGCGCACAGCTCACTCCTACATCAGTGAGTAAATTGTCTTCAGTGAATAGCTTAAACCCCGCTTCAATCACCGCTGTCGGCGTTGGCAGAAATATAGGCGGCACGAGTCCACCGTAGCTAACGATCGCCCACAGCACCAGCGGCACTGCCAGCGAGATGCTCACAATCAGTAACGACAACCGGCGTGGAAATCCCTGACGAATATTCCAGAAAACAGACGGTCGGAGATAGCGATGCTGCCGTGGCGCATTGGAAAAATCGGGTTGATTGAGGGTTGATTGAGCCATTCGCAGTCTTTTCTCCATGAATTGATTAACCGATTAACAAACACATTCCCTGTACATTCCCTATGCAACCCTGATCTCAATTTCCCAGTTTAGGGAAGGCGATCGCCAAACCGCAGCCAACTCTTAGAAGAATTTCAGGTATTTTTGCAGTTCCCAATCCGAGACATGATTATGATACTCCTGCCACTCTTGGGTCTTGAAATCAACATAGGTCTGATACATCAATGAACCCATCACCTTTTCACTCAACGGATCGGTGGCAAAGGCAGCGATCGCTTCTCCCAAGGTGCGCGGCAAGAACTGAATCCCCATTTGTGCCAGCTGATCTAGAGAATAATTGTACATATTCTCGGTATGGGGTTCACCAGGGTCAATGCCTTCTTTGATGCCTTCCAGACCAGCGGCCAGCATGATCGCTGCTCCCAGATAGAGATTGCTAGAAATATCGGCGGCCCGACACTCCACTCTACCGCCCCCCAACGGAATCCGCAGCATATTCGTACGGTTGTTATCACCATAGCAGATGTAAACCGGAGCCCAAGTAAAGCCCGACATACTGCCTCTAGGCACCAGCCGCTTGTAGCTGTTGACAGTCGGCGCAATCACCGCACAGATGGCCGGCGCATGTTTTAGAACACCGGCAATAAATTGATAGCCCAGCTTAGACAAACCACAGCCCCGCGGATCATCAGACTCGGCAAATAGGTTAGTGCCCGTCTTGATATCAGCTAAAGACATATTGTAGTGAGCCCCACTGCCCGTGCGATCGGCAAACGGTTTGGGCATGAAGGTCGCAAAATAGCCGTGCTTCCGGGCAATTTCCTTCACCATCAGCCGGAAAAAGGTCAGCCGATCCGCCATCTTCAGCGCATCACAGTAGGCAAAGTCCGTTTCAAATTGACCGTTGCCATCTTCGTGATCAAAGGAGTAAACATCCCAACCCAGGCTGTTCATCGCTTCAACAATTTCAGTTACCCAGGTGTAGTTGTCTAGCAGCCCTTGCAGATCATAACAAGGCTTATTTAAGGTATCGCGATCGCTCACCG
>DATNOY010000873.1:0-2803 GCA_036703495.1 Coleofasciculaceae cyanobacterium | reverse complement strand
GCCAGCAGTGCAGCATTGTGTACCCCACAACCCTGCACTGCTTCCATACGCCAACCACACGCCAAGCTCCTCAGCCAGCAGGCCAGGCTGCGAGAAATGCGATATGTCTGGGGGCAAATGTCCCTGCCTACCCGTCCCCCTGCTGCCAGTTCTTCTAAAACTTTAGAACGGGTTTGGTTTGCTGGCTGCCGCTGGTGGCAACTGCACGCCCTCAAGCTTTAAGGAATTTGCAATTTAATAACATCCCCACTGGCAACAACATTAGCGATAGGGGCGCAAGGCCTTGCGCCCCTACATGGGTATACGATATTCCCGCAGATCCCTAAGTATTTCTAAGCTCTGAGATCACGCCGCCTATAGCAATTTTCAACTGAGTCAAGTCCAGATTATTTTTTGAAAGCTTCGCAGGGCAAGGCTTTCAAAAAATAATCTGGTTTGAGCCGAGTGCACACCGTTCTATTCAACGCTGGGAGGCGGTTCGGGTAAGGATGCCGCCAATATTCTCTGTCGTCTTTCATCAATCCGCATCACCTCGATGGTGCTTTTGATGGTAGCGGCGATCGGCATAGCCAGTACCACTCCCAAGAAACCGGCCACTCTAAAGCCAATCAATAGGGCAATCACCACCCAAATCGGGTTTAATCCGGTGAAGTCTCCCCGGATCCGGGGTGCAATGACGTTGTCGGTAATCTGTTGAAAGAAGATGCCGGAAATAATCACCTGGGCGGCTGTCCAATAACCTTGAATTCCCAGAGCCAGCAGCGTCACTAGCCCAATGCCGATCGTTGCGCCAAACAGCGGAATGATTTCAAAGAAGCCAATCAACAGGGCAAATAGCAGGCTAAAGCGAATTTGCAGGGCCAGGAAAATGGGTAGCAAAAATAAAACCATCATCAGCGATAGCAAAAGCTGGCTGAGGAAGAATTGATGAAATTGCTGCTGCAAAGAAGTGCTGAGGGCATGGCCCAGGGTTTCAGGCAGCAAACTAATCAACCCTCGCCAGAAGCGATCGCCATACAGCAGCATATAAAACGCCAGCACAATCAAAAAAATTGTGGCGAACAGCTGCCCCAGCGTATTGACGGCCAACTCTGGCAATAGCCCCAGGATCCCTTGAATTTGGGTCGTTGCTTGGGTCACAATCTGATTCAGATCAAACGGCAGATCGCGATCGCTAATCAACTGTTGCAGCCAGGCCAGGTTGCGATCGCCTGCCTCCAGCAAGCGCGGCAACCCTTGGAGAATTTGCGTTGCCTGGTCAATGACGATGGGAATCAGCGTCACGCCGACCGTGATCAGCCCAATCAAAAACAAAGACAGCACCAGCAGAACTGCCTGAGTTCGATTGAAGCCAATCCGTTGAAAGAATCGAACAATGTAGTTCAGAATCAGCGCCAGCACTGCGCTGAGGATCGTAAACGTCAGAATTCCTTCAAAGTAATCAAATAGCTGCCCTAAAACCCACAGGTTTAAGGCAATGACAGGGCCACTCAGCCCGTAGAGTAAATAGCGTCGAAAAAGTTCTGAGAGCTTCATCAGGTCTCATATACCTAAGTAGTTGGCATCAAGTCGTTTGCATCGGCTGTAGCACCTGTCGGATCACTGCCGAAGAGACTTGATCAGTAACCGTGACTGCACCAATCTGCGTCGGTAGCACAAACCGAACCCGACCTGATTTTACTTTCTTATCCGTTTGCAGCGCTTCTAGAATCGCTTCAATCTCCAGATTGATGGGTAACTGCGTTGGTAGTCCCGTTTTTTGGATCAGCAGACGCTGGCGATCGTTTTCTGCGGTTGTCCACAGGTTCATTGCCACAGCAATTTCTCCAGCGGCCACCATGCCAATGGCTACCGCTTCGCCATGATTAACGACACGATACCCGGTGAGGCTTTCCACGGCATGACCAATGGTATGTCCGTAGTTGAGAATGGCGCGTAGCCCCGCTTCCTTTTCATCTTTACCCACCACATGGGCTTTGGCCTGGCAAGAAGCCGTCAGAATGGTTTGCAACAGGGCGTCGCTAACGTAGCGCTGCTGATCCAGGCGATCGGCAGCTTCTAGTTGGGTAAAGAGTGTCGCATCCCAGATGACACCATACTTGATCACCTCGGCCATACCGGCTCGAAATTCGCGAGGTGGCAAGGTGCTTAAAATTTGTGGATCAATTAAGACCAAACGAGGCTGATGAAATGCCCCAATCAAGTTTTTGCCTTGGGGATGATTCACCCCCGTTTTGCCGCCAATGGAGGCATCTACCATTGCCAGCAAAGATGTGGGCACCTGCACAAAGTTGATGCCCCGCAGCCAGGTTGCTGCTGCAAAGCCTGCCATATCCCCAACAACGCCACCGCCCAAAGCTACGATCGTTGAAGATCGTTCCAGGCGATTTTCCAGAGCAGCATCATACACTTTTTGGATGGAAGCCAGCGTTTTGTACCGTTCGCCTGCAGGCAAGATACATTGAATTACCTGGAAGCCAGCGTTTGTGAGGGCAGCGATCGCCGTTTCCCCATACTGCTTAAAGATCATTGGGTTTGACACCAGCAAGACCTTTTCGCCTAATTTGAGAGGCTGCATCCAGTTCCCCAGCTGTGCCAATCCCCCTGGCGCAATGGCAATCTCATAGGATTGCTGGGGTAGCTCTACACCAATGACCGACTTCATGTGTCCTTGCCTACGTCTAGGTTGCCGCTTGAAATGCCCACGTTTGAAGTTTGCGGACTGTACTCTACTCTACTATTAGTTTTGGTGACTATTCGTTTTAGTAAGTTTGGACTGCTGGCAGCAATTCTGGCGATGGAT
>DATNOY010000872.1:0-3594 GCA_036703495.1 Coleofasciculaceae cyanobacterium | reverse complement strand
CCAATCAACCCTTGCCTTGGTCTCCCCTGGTACCGCTGCAACCCAAGGGTTCTAAACCTCCCTTCTTCTGCGTTCACCCCATCTTTGGCGTTGTGCTGCCCTATCACACCCTGGCGCAGCACATGGGTTTAGACCAACCCTTTTATGGTTTGCAGCCGTTGGGCATGGATGGTAAGCCGCCCCATACGCGCATTGAAGAAATGGCAGCCTACTACATCAAAGCCATTCGTCAAATCCAACCGCAGGGCCCCTATTACCTGGGTGGGTGGTCGGTTGGGGGTTTAGTCGCCTTTGAAATGGCGCAGCAGCTCCGCCAGGTAGGACATAAAGTCGCTCTCTTGGCGGTACTGGATACGCCAGCGCCCATTCCTACGAATCAACCCTCTTTCTGGAAAGGGTTGAAGTTTCTCTTCACCACTACAGCGCAATCGATCTGGGCATTTCTGCTGGATTATCTCTCTCTCCTGGTAACTTCCGAGCGGGCCAACCCGATCGGGCCAACTAAACTTCCCAAAACTTGGAGAGGACGACTAGAACGCACTGCGATCGCCAGTCTTCTGCCTCAAGAAGCGCAAGCACAAGTCTTGAATGAGCTAACCATTCGCCCCATGCTTCAGGTGTTCTATGCCAACAGTCAAGCCGTCCACCATTATCTGCCTCAACCGTACCCCGATCGCATCACCCTGTTTAGAACCCCTGCACCGCCAGAAGGCACACCCGATTTAACATGGGGTTGGCAGCAGCTAACCGGGTCAAACGTAGAAATTCATCAAATCCCTGGAAATCATTTTACAATGCTGCGTAAACCTCAGGTCGAGCGATTGGCACAGCAATTAAAGGAATGTATCGAGCAGCTTCAAGACGATCGCAGCCCGACAATTTAACGACGCCTAAAGAAGAGGGGATTCGCAAGCATCGTTTGATGCCCAAAGAGTCCGGCCATGCTATCGGCACTCATGCCGCAGGGGCAACACCCGATGGTATGCACGATATGGCAGGAAATGTAGCCGAGTGGCCGAGTCCCCTCTACCGACCTTACCCTTTCCAGGCAGAGGATGGTCGGGAACAACCCAATGACCTGGGTGAGCGGGTGACTCGGATCATGCTTGTAAAGCGTAGATATGTTGATGCACAAGATACCGCTGTTGCTCTGCTGAAAACTGCTCAGGACAAATCACAACTCCAGTGCCAATGCCATCCACTAAGGCGATAAGCACATTTGCTTCAAGAGTTAAATCTAAATCGGCCCGAATTAACTTGGCAGCTTGCAAATCAGCCAACTCCTGATACAGGATCTGCCGGATGTGGTCATAGCGTTTTTGATGCTGCTGAATGAGATGTTCATGCCCGATCGAATAGCCCAAAAATGCGATCCAAACTTTCCAATCCGCCTTATCACCGTCTTCCAAAGGTAGAGCAGCAAAAATCATTTGCTCTAATCGATCGATTCCTTGTTGCTGCTCAGCACAAGCTTTCATGCACTCTAAAGTAGTTTCAACCACTTGTTCTAGAGCAAATAAGATAAGTTCTTCTTTATCACGGAAGTAGTGAGTGACAACTCCAGTGGAAGAGCCAAGTTCTTGCGCGATCGCCCGCATACTGGTGCGATCCAGTCCTTCCCGAACAATGACTCGCCATGCCGCTTGAGCTACTTCAATACGGCGATCGTCATATCCCATAGCGTTCCTCAGTTCGCAGCCATACATCGCAGCTATCTTGACTTACATCATAACAGTTGTTATGTTTCTGTATGGCATAACAACTGTTGTCATTTTTGCCCCTATGATTAGACTGAGCAAGCCCAATGACATGGCTGCAATACTGTCCATCGCTGAGGCGATCGGGTTTCAGCCAGGTGAACTGGAGGTAGTGAATCAACTGCTGATCGATTATTTTACGGATGATGACGGTCGTGATCCTCTACAAAACGGTAGCACCCAACGGTTCTGGCTCACCCATGACCAAGACAACGATAGGCGCATTGGAGTGGCTTACTGTGAACCGGAACGGATGACGGATCAAACCTGGAATCTGCAACTAATCGCAGTTCACCCTGCTTACCAGGGACAGGGACACGGTGGCAAGCTATTGCGTCATGTCGAAGAAATGTTGAAAGTGCGTGGTGGACGAATGCTGCTGGTGGAAACATTAGCAAGCCTTGACCTGGCACAAACATTTTACCGAAACTATGGCTATGAGGAAGAGGCACGTATCCGCGACTTTTACGCAGCAGGTGACGACAAGATTGTATTTCGTAAAGTGTTGACAGCACTGTAGAAATTGCGAATGAGTAAAACAGCGTCCATCGTCACTAGAATTACAACTTTAACAGACATTAATGGAGAAACCAATGTTGTAGAGTTGAAGAACATGACATCCTTCTGTAGCCAAATCACTTAGGAACGTGAATTTAATAAAACCCAAAACTTAATTTTTGAAAGCGCGGCAGTGCAGCGCTTTCAAAAATTAAAAGTCCGGTTTTAATTAATTCGTGATCCTTAACATTTGCGAATTTCGAGCGGTCGCATAGGTGGAGAACCTAGCTGCTTTGAGGGCGATCGCGGGTTTGAACCAAAAACGAAACGAAAGCAGTAGCTAACAGGGTGCCACCTGCCAACCCAAACAGACCTGTTAGATTCACATCGAGCAATGCGCCAGAAATCGCTTGAGAGAACGGATCAAGTGCAACTGCTGCAAACATGACTAAACTCATCATGCGACCTTGCATGGAAATTGCGGTTTCTTGCTGTAACCAGGTGAGTGCCAGCACACCAACCAGTCCGCCTCCGATACCCATTAAAAAAATGATCACGGCAGCCATCCAAGTTTGGCTGACCAATCCCAGGGCGATGAGTCCGCACCCCAGCACTCCCGTCAACAATAGCAGAGGAGTTCTCAGTTGCTTAATGGCTTCCAGTTGGCTGGCAATCCAAACACCCAATAATGCGCCAAGACCGTAGGCTGACTGCAAGTAACCAAAGGTTGTGGCATCACCGCCAAAACGAACCGTGACAACCTCGGCCACGCCAACCACGATTGGGCCTAAAAGAGCAAAATTGATCATGGCAATCAGCAGTAAACTGATCCGAATTGCCCGATGGTTCCACGCATAGCGCAGTCCTTCTAAGATGCTTGCAATCAGGGTATGAGATTTTGCGGAAATGACTCTGCTAGACCGGGGCCGCACCCGGTAAATGCATCCTGCACCCATCGCAAACAGAACGGTATCCAAGCCAAAAGCAGTGGTTAGACCACAAGCACCGATCGCCAATCCGGCGATCGCCGGGCCGATCACATTGCTAATCTGTTCACTTCCCTGCATCCAGGCGTTAGCCTGCCCCAGTCGGGATGTGCGAACGATGCGCGGTAACAAAGCGAGGATGGCAGGATAGAGAAAAGCTTCTGAAACGCCAAATAATCCAGAAATGAACACGATCGCATAAAGCTGAAAGGTGTTTGATAGCAGAAGCAAGGTCAGTCCACCAACCAGAATCGTATTAACAACGGTGGCGATCGCGGCAATGGTATTGGGAGGCAGGCGATCGCTGATGGCTCCTCCGACTAACATAAACAAGCCGCGAGGAATTGCCGCTG
>DATNOY010000871.1:0-5246 GCA_036703495.1 Coleofasciculaceae cyanobacterium | reverse complement strand
AATCCCAACGGACAAGCTAGGAGTACCATTAAACGGCGTGTCAATAATCACGCGAACCTCATCCACTACAGCGTTTGCCGGGAGGGTGAATAGGGTTAATGGGCTAGTTGTGCCGAACGCTAGAGAGGTGGTGTCGCTGCTGATTTTGTCGCTAGTTCCAGCGATCGTCAGCCAGTAGGTGTTTCCTGCTCCATCGGTTGCCTGCACTTGCCCTGGCGAGCCAGCGCTTACAGGCAGGGTATAGGTATAGTTGGCCGTCATGCCGGTGCTTGGCCGGGCAACTGTCACCTTCCAATCTGCTCCGGTGCTGGCTGCATCGCTGTTGAGGACGATCGCATCCCCCGAGTTATTCAACTGGGAAGCGGTTACGGCTGCGTCTGCGGTATCGCCAGTATTGCGAACCGATAGCGCCCCTGCAATGTTCTTCAGCCGGACTCCCCCAATGCCGATCAGGAAGGAGGTAAATGAGGTTCCAATAAAATCTGAGAATTTCGACACTTAAGCAGCCTCCAGTAGAATGTAACCCGCGCCTTGGGTGCAGCCCTCGCCGGGAGTAATAGTTAAAAGAATTTCCGTAGCATCTGGGTAAGTCTGTCCGGGGTTGGTTTCGTATTCTGCGGCAAAGCCTGCATCAACCTGCGAGGCTGAAATTAAGCGATCGCTCATCTGAGCATCGCCCAACTGAAGGCGCGCCCCTATGCCGTTGAGCGGGATTTGGATCACGATCTGAGCGGTGAAAACTGTTGAACCAGCGGCTAATAGTGCAATCTGAGCCGGGGATGCATCGCCAAAGGCGAACGCTACTTTTAAAGCTCCCGAGCCAGAAACCCCGTCTGCTCCGTCCCGGCCTGCCGGGCCTTGGATGCCAGCCTCAACGGTCTGGGTACGTTCGGTTATTCGCACTATCGTCAGTGGCTCGGTCTTTTGAATGACTTCGGTTTGATCAATGACAGGCCGAATGATGGCGGCCGGCCTGGCGCTAACCCGGACTACCGTGATCTGGGGGCGAACAACGATCGGGTCAGTCATGGCAGCACCACCCATACCGTGCCCTGGCATTTTAGTTGGGTCACTCCGGCTGCATCGGTCAGAAACAGGCTCCACGAATAGGTAGCAGGCTTTAGCCCGTCGATCACCGCTTTGCTGAGCGACAACTCGATCACCCCGCTAGTCGGCTCTGCGATCGCTATCTCAAACGTGGCAACCTCTTCAATAAAATGCCGCCGCAGCTTGGCGATCGCCGTTGCGTCGGTCAAGTCGAGCGGTAGCCCATTATCTTGTTGGAAATCTAGGGGCAATGTGAAATCAGCTCCCCGATAAATCGTGAAGCTGATCTCTGCAACTTGCCCATCTAGAAAAGCGGTCATCCGTGGGGTGTCCTGTGGCTAGCGTTGGATCGGGTCATCCGAATCCCGGTATAGGTGTACAGCCGGGTTTTCAAGTTGTTTACAAATTTCTCAAAACTGAAATCGTAGCCATCCCGGTTGATCTTGCTGGGGTCAAGACTTACGCCTTCGTATTCAGCAATGATCTCCCCGACCCGTTCCACCTTAAACGGGTCAAGGTTAATCTCGTAAATCGCTTCAGATAAGCGCTGAGTGGCGGTTTGGTGTAACTCGGTCAATGGGGGCATTGAGGCTAAATCGCTATGGCGATCGAGCGAAATAGTGTTTGAGCTATACGGCAAGCCATACAGCTCAAACAACAAATGCTCTTGGCGATCGGAGAGGGGCATTAGGGTTTACGAGAACGAAATGATCGATTCAAAACTCATCCAGCTCTGACCATCGTTCAGCGGCACTTTGGCGATCAAGTCTTCAATGCAGCCATAAGGCCGTTGTTCTTTGACCATTCGGATAGCTGCTGTCCCCAATCCCGGCAATCCCTTAGAGAGGTTGGCGATCGAATCATGGTTGATTCTCACAACTCCCTCCCCTACTGGATTAGCCGGTTTGTTGAGCAGATGAGTGGCCAGGTCAGTGGCCGGGTTTGTGTCCGGGTCACTGTCCGGGCCACTGACCAGTTTTTCAACCTCGGGCGATACCTTGAGCGGGGGAACCGGGTTTTCACGCCGATAGCCCTGCTCTAAGTAAGTCCGAATCTCGGAAACGGGAACCCGGTAGGGTTGTCCCGTTGCCGTCCACACAGTTTCGTAATAGGACATAAACTAAAAACCTACTGAGATAGGATCAAACAGCACTTACGATAATCGGTGATCTTCGCGCCCATTAGCAGGGTTGCCAATTGGGACTCACGGAATCGGGTGACATCGTAGGAACCACGCCAGATCTGCATAGCCAGCGCTACAGCTGGATCTACTTGGGTCGTGGCAACTGCGCCCGATCCTTCAGACGGGGGACGCATCTCGCGGGAAGAGTAAACCAGGCTTTCTTGGTGCATCGCGATCGAGATAGAGGGGATCGTGGGGATGCTGAACTTGTCTGTGGTGAGGTTGATCTGAGCAGCGAGCAGTTTCAATCCCTTGGGGCTGAACGGCACAATGTAGACATTCTTATTTGTCAGGTCTACCCGCAGCACAACGCCATAGGCTTTGGCGATCGCATCAGCAGGCCCGATCCGGCAAATGTCACCCACAGCCACATTTTGCAATGCGCCGGTTGTGGTCAAGGTCAAAACGATCGCTCCGAGTGAGGTCGCAACAGCGTTATCAGCTTTCAGAAAGAAGGGTGAGCCACCGTTGCCGGTATCTGCAACAGCCGCAGAGATAGCCAGAGAAGCGCTTGAGCCAGTGTTGGCATCCAGATCGTCTTGTCCAATCTGGGAGCCGATGATGTTGCTGCCACCGACCATGAAGCCATGCCGGGGGACGAACTGACCGATAGGCAAGCCCTGCTGGAGCAGTTGAACACCACCCGCCAACGCTTCCATGTAGCCAGCATCCACGGGAACAGATTCGCCAACGTAAGCGCCTTTAGCCGTGGAGGACAGCAAAGCGTAGCGCATACCGGGGGGAACGTTCTCACGCTCTAGCACTGTGCCAGCGGCAACCAACACTTGACGGTTGAAGTCTACCAGCTGACCGTTTGCGTCTTCAGCTGCAACACAGGCCACGGGTGCATGTGCGCCATAAGCAACAAGACCCGCATCAGCGTGAGTTGGGGTACGGAATTTGTTGTACAGATGGCTGTCGAATTTGGTAGTAATCGAAAAAGCGATCTGGGTTGAGAAATCATTGATATACTCGTCAATCCGATAATCGGAACCGTAAACCGGGAAGCCATTGGTCAATAGCTTTTCTAGTTTCAGTTCTCCGGTGACGTATCCAGGCTGTGTTAAATTCAATCCGTTGCCGGTGCGTGGATCATACTCGTCAGCCTCTGAAATCCGCGCACGCCGGAACTTGACCGTATCGCCAAGCTCGAAACTTCCAGTCTCATAATCGCCAATTCCAGCACGCGCAAAAATCGACATTAAGTTCAACTGGGTGAGTGCGCGACGTGCAACCAGTTTCTCGGTAATGAGAGCATCAGGAGCAAAAGTAATAGCCATGTTTCAGATGTCCTTGTTTTTTTCAAGGGAAGGATTGAAGCGACTTTCCCAACCGGGACATCCTTACTGAGGCGAAGGCAGACCTTAGATCTAAAGTGCCCAACGCTGGGCGATCGATTGCATTGCGGTTTTTTTCCTGGTGGGTCGTTTAGCCTTAAGCCTATAAACCCACCAGGAAAAACCTTGAAACTCCCACCCATTAACCGTTAGCGGATGCAAGCTCCTTGATCAAATCGTCCAACTTGCCGGAACGGGCTGCTTCCTCCAGCGTCCGATCGTCTACGGAAACCCGTCCCAAGCGATCTTGACGCATGTACTTGAAGTCACCCCCGCCCATTGTTCCAGCTGCGGTGTAGCTGTTAGTCGTTGGGGTTGCGCCTGTGCCTGTGCCTGGGCGTGTGTCCTGATAATGTGTCCAGCGTTCTGCAATCAAGTCCCCGATCGCGTCTGCGATCGGTTTGGTGGTGGCTAGCCCAAACTCGTCTTGAGCGTCTACTACAAACGTGTCGCCTTCCTCTTTCAGTAAGCCAGATTGCTTCATGAGGGTCAGTAACTCGCGTTCTGTGCCTGACTTCACTTTGCCACGCATCGAATCTAGGATCGTGTTGTCTAATTTCTGCATTCTCGCTTCAGCTGCCAGACGCTCGCGGGTTTCACGCTCGGTTTCGGCTGCTTTCCGGGCGATGTCAACCTGACTCTTCATCGCTTCGATTTGCCCGGTGTATTGCGTGTTGAGCGCTTCCATCTGTTTGCGAAGATCAGCGATCGCTGCATCAGATTGAGCGTTAGCAGGAGCGGTAGGGCTGGTATCTTCTTCGTTGGCTAGATCTTCAAGTAGGGTGTCAAACTGCGATCTCACCAAATTGGCTAGTCTCGTTTCGTCAAACCCCTGGAAGGAGGAGAGCTTTTCTTGTAGCGGTGCAAACTGCTCTTGCAGCGGTGCGAGGTGCGAACTAATCGCTTTAGGAAATTCGTCGGTCGTGAGCCGTTTAGCCAATCCCGAAAGGCTGTTATTAAACTGGGTTGCCATCTTTTCGGCAAGCTGTTCAAATTTCGTGTTGAGAGCGGCTTCTTGTTCGGGAGTAAACATATCTATTGGTTCCTCCTGCATTTGCAGGCATGAAATTGAATTCCACTCCTACGGTTCCCAACGGCGATCGGCCATTTGCATTTCAGCTTTTGGGTTGGGGATCATCCGGGGATGCGAGAATCAGAAGCGATCGAATTTTCCTGGTGGGTTGCCCTCTAACCTTCTGGGGGTGCGCCTTCTGGCGGTTGTGCGGCGGCTGGCGGCTGAGGGGTGAAATCTTCCGGTTTAGCGGCATCTAGTTCAGCCTCAATGTCGGCCATGATTTTGGAGCCGAACTGATAAGATTTGCCAACTCGTTTGGCCAGGAATTTGGCGGTTTCCCGCTTGAACGTGGGGGAGGGGATCGTGACCGTCTGGAGCTGCTGAAGATCCGAAACTTCCTCCAAAACTCCCTCACCTAGAAAATCGTCAAACCCGTCGCATTTCCAATCTTGATCCTCGTTGTGTGCGATGCTGGCGACTTTGAGGATTTGCACCAAAAACTCACGTTCGAGCTGTCCATACGTCTCTAGCAGAATCTGCTCTGGCCGCCGGTCTTCTCGTTTGCTCTGAGCGCTTCTGGCAATAATCGACGCTCCATCAGCTGCACTCATGGCAATCTGTTGCAGCTGATCATAAATATCCCGCTTGATCTCACTGCGATAGT
>DATNOY010000870.1:0-5190 GCA_036703495.1 Coleofasciculaceae cyanobacterium | reverse complement strand
CCAGAGATACCAGAGATACCAGAGATACCAGAGATACCAGAGATATTAGAGACACAGATGGGGCTCCCCGCGATCGTCGGGATGGCTTTGATGCGCCTAAGCCCCGTCGCTATGCTCAAGGAAATGACGCAGGACAGGATCGCCGCAGTGCAGCCGAACAGCCCAAACCCCGGCATCGAGGCAGAGATACAGAACAACCTTCTCGCGATCGCTACAGCGCCGATCAACCGCAATTTCGGCAACGCCGCGAGCGACCTGCACCAGGGTCAGCAAATCCTGACGCTTCTTACTCAGGTTCCTATACTCGGAAAGCGGCGCGTTACGGCGGGACACGGGCGATCCCCAGATCGATCGCTCCGTCAGACTCATTCAACGCTTTCCAAGATACGGAGCCGCAGGTTACTAGCGATACCGAAACCGATACTGATTTGATCTACGGTCGGCATAGCGTTTTAGCAGCGCTGGAAGGACAGCGATACTTGAACCGGATTTGGATTTTGTCCAAGCTACGCTATGACCCTCGGTTTCACACTTTGCTATCGCAAGCAAAAGCGAACGGTACTGTTGTGGATGAGGTGGAGTATCGGCGGCTAGAGCAAATGACTCAAGGAGCCAACCATCAAGGGATTGTGGCTCAGGTTGCTCCTTACGAGTATCTTGAGCTAGGCGATTTAATTGAACGGGCTAAAGCGGCTAGCGATCGCCCCGTATTGCTAGTTGCCGATGGGATCACCGATCCCCACAATTTGGGAGCCATTATCCGCACTGCTGAAGCGTTGGGAACCCAAGGGCTGGTGATTCCACAGCGTCGGGCAGTGGGACTGACTTCAGCAGTTGCCAAAGTTGCTGCTGGAGCTTTAGAGAATTTTCCAGTAGCCAGGGTCGTTAATCTGAGCCGAGCTTTGGAAGAGCTAAAGGCTGCAGGCTTCTGGATTTATGGTACTGCTGCAACAGCCAGTGAACCCATTGACACGGTAGAGTTCAATGCCTCCACCGTTTTGGTGATCGGTGCAGAAGGAGAAGGGCTGAGTTTACTCACCCAGCGCTGCTGTGATGTCTTGGTTTCTGTACCGCTGCAAGGCAATACCCCTAGTCTCAATGCGTCAGTAGCAACGGGTATGGTGCTATATGAGGTGTATCGCCAACGTCGGAGCCAGACACATCATCTAGAAAGTTCTCAAAAAAAGGCTTTGCAAAAACAGGGGCAACACAGTATAACCAAAATATAAAAAAAGGTTTACGTAAGTATTTGTAAGTTTCTCAGCGGATTGCTTAGTGCATTTGCAGAAAATCCCGGCAGGTGAGTAAGAATTTATGAAAGAAATTTCGATCAACATACTTACGTTTCTCGGGCTGGCCTGGTGGGTCGAGATCATCACAGAAGCGCCCAACTGTACATATTACTTTGGCCCTTTTGCTAATGCGAAAGAGGCCAAAGCAGCTCAATATGGCTACGTTGAGGATTTAGAGCTAGAAGGTGCCAAAAACATCAAAGTTGATGTAAAACGGTGCAAACCTGAAAAGCTAACAATTTTTGATGACTCGACCGATCCGAAGTCCGGACGAAGCAGCATTTCGCCCATTATTAGCAGCCGGATGCAAAGCAGTCAGCTGTAGGCGCGTTGAGCTAGCCAGGCGTCAATGTCTACCAGAACCTGCTCACTGATTTCCCACGGAAATAGGTGAGCGGTGTTTTCGTAGCAATGGATTTTGCAGTCGCGCAGGTGCTCCGCTGTTTCTCGGCTGGATTTTGCCGTGATATGCCGATCTTCTAGTCCAGCTAGCATCAGGGCAGGACAGCTGATTTGAGCTAATTCAGGCAGGCGATCGTATCGAACGCTTTGAACTTGCGCATTCCACAAGGCCCGATTGGCCACCGCAGTGGTTTGCAAATAGGCCGACATGGCCTCATCTGCTAAATGTTGATAGGCAGCAGCCGTATGCTGTTGAATGAGGTAGCGGTAGAGCGATCGCTTGCCAAAGGTATCAATATTCCACTGCCATCCTGGCTTCACTTTATTGATCAACGATACGATCCCCGTATAGAGATTATCCTGCCAGCTAATCGCAGGATGATCGCTGCGAGGGCGGGCAGCCGTTGCCACCAGGATCAGCCCACTAATCCGCTCAGGTAGCTTCAGCGCTAGCTCGATCGCCAAGATGCCGCCTAGTGACCAGCCCAAGATCATAAACTGATCGAGCTGTAGTTGATCGACCAACGCTTCTAGATCCGTGAGGTGATCTTCCATCTCGAAGGGTTGCCGAGTTTGGCTCTTGCCGTAGCCCCGTAGATCTGGCGCAATAGTTCGAAAGCGATCGCCTAAATGATCGGTGAACACGCTCATACATTGAGCGGAGCCGGGATGTCCATGCAAGCAGAGAATCGGATATCCCTGCCCTTTGATTTCGACTGCGAGCGGAAACGCTTTGGGAGCTGAGTCAGGAGTTTGAAGATTCATGGATCAATTGTAGCTAAGCAGATTTCGCCACACCCTTTAGCCACACCCTTTAGCCATACCCATGGCTTGGTGCAGTTACCCTTGCCACAGACTATAGCTGTTCTTCATTGCAGGCAGAGTGTTTTTTGTAAGCCCCGCGAAGCGGGGCTTACAAAAAACATCCGGGTTTTAGTCAAGCGCGAAGCGCTACATTGCCAGTTGCCTCTAGAGTGAGCCAAACCCTTTCTTTTTCTTCTCTTTTTTCTTCTTCTTAGACGCAGGAGTTTGATAGCCTCGCCATCCAGGTGCAGGGCCGCCTCGCCCACCGCCCATGGCAGGAGCACCGCCAAACATATCTCCTAGTCCGGGCATCCCGCCCATGCCAGGAAAGTTACCTTGCCCCATTTGTTGCATTAGGGTGCGCATTTTTTGAAAGTCAGACACCAGCTTGCTGACGTCATCCAGGTTGTAGCCTGCCCCCTTGGCAATCCGCTTGCGGCGGCTAGGCGAACTAGAGAGCAAGTCAGGATTGCGACGTTCCTCTAATGTCATGGAGTTGATCATGGCTTCAGCCCGCTTCAGCTGCGTTTCGCCTTGCTGGAGCTGTTCGCTGGAAAGTTTGCCGCCCATGCCGGGGATCAGTTTGACGATGCCCGCCAATGATCCCATATTTTTCATCAAGCGAGTTTGCTTCAGGAAGTCGGTAAAGTCAAACTTGGCAGTGAGAATTTTTTCCTGGAGCTCTTCGGCCTGGGCCAGATCCACTTCTTCCTGGGCTTTTTCAACCAGGGTTAGGACATCGCCCATACCCAAAATCCGGGAGGCCATGCGATCGGGGTAGAAAGGTTGCAGCGCCTCTACTTTTTCGCCAACGCCAATAAATTTGATCGGTTGTCCAGAGATGCGCCGTACCGACAGCGCCGCACCGCCCCGGGTGTCACCATCCATCTTGGTAAGGATGGCTCCCGTGATGCCAATTTGCTCATGGAAGGTGCGGGTGAGATTTGCCGCTTCTTGCCCAGTCATGGCATCCACTACCAGCAAGACTTCGTGCGGCTGAACCGTTTCTTTAATCTGCGCCAGCTCCGCCATCATGGACTGGTCAATTTGCAACCGACCGGCCGTGTCAATAATCACCGTATCCACGCCATCAGCTTGAGCTTTGGCGATTCCCTGGCGGGCAATCTCAACTGGGTTAGCATCACTCCCCAGCTCAAATACAGGAACACCAATTTGCTTACCCAACGTCACCAGCTGATCGATCGCCGCTGGACGATAGACATCGGTGGCGACCAGCAGCGTACTGCGTTCTAGCTTGCGCAAATGTAGCGCCAACTTTGCCGTTGCGGTTGTTTTACCAGTTCCCTGCAAGCCGGCCATCAAGACGATTGTCGGTGCAGTATTGGCTTGAGCTAGAGGAACATTGGTGTCCCCCATGACAGCAACCAGCTCGTCATAAACAATTTTGATGAACTGCTGACTCGGATTAACACCAGAAACCACCTCGGCTCCCAAGGCTTTCGTCTGGACATCCGCGACAAAATCTTTGACAACTTGGAGATTGACATCGGCTTCCAGTAAAGCCCGACGCACCTCTCGCAGGGCTTCTTGGACGTTGGTTTCTGAGATTTTGTTTTGTCCCCGGAGCGTTTTCCAGGCAGATTCCAGGCGATCGGCAAGGGCATCAAACATAAGATCTTATTTCTAACGGCAGGACAATTAACAATCAAGGACTGCCTTAACTATTTCTTATTTTAGGACTGAGGGTTGAGGGATGCGTATTTTTCTTGAGGATTCGGCAGCTGAGGGCAATCGCTCCTGAGGCAATGCGTTCATCAAACGGTAACGGAAATACAGTCAATGGGGACGTTCCACTGGAACATCCCCATTATTAGCTCACACTTAGCTCACACTTAGCTTACGCTTAGCCCACACTCCGTTTCAGGTTCAGCAGAGAAGAAGAGGAGAGGAGAAGTGACAGGCAGCAGGCTAGAAGCGGTAGGCAGCGCCTAGCTGAGCCGCAACGGCGGCATCGTTGCTATTTTCAAAAGCATCCAGACCAACTTTGACATCGCCATACAAAGTGATGTGGCGCTGAACTGCGGTTTCCACCCCTGCTGTTAGGACGACAGAGTCTTGATCTCCCAGGGGCGATCGCGAGCCCTGATCCGTAACGAGAGAATAGCCAGCGCCAGCGTAGAGGTTGGTATTGGGGGCGATCGCAGCGTCGTAGGTCAGGGTAGGGATGATAGCCGTGCTGTTGCCGGTGATTAACGCAGAACCCCGCAGAGACACGGGAGCCTCAGAAGAGTTCAGCCGGACTTGCACATTGCCACCTACTACAGCGTCATTATTGACACCCACAGACACACCGCCACCGATGTAACTACCCGACATCCCTTTGGGTTGAATAGTTTGAGCAGAGGCGGAACCTGCCATCACAAATGGAGAGACAATCAGTGCAGAGAGTGCAGAGAAAATTGCGGCAGATTTCAGAGACAGTTTCATATCGATCTTCCTTCTTGCGTCGTCGAGACAATTTGCGATTGAGTGGCTAATTTCAGAGTTTTAAGGTGTCAATTGATCGCACTCAAGTTTTGGAATTGATGATTTCTAAATGCCTTGCACCCAAGATTTCAAGAACAGTCGTTAGGTGTTGGCACTTGCTAGGAGGAAGCAGACTTAAGCGATTAGCTTCCAGGTGAATTGAGTAGATAACTAGCGATTTTCTGAGCTTTCATTGATAGGTTAA
>DATNOY010000869.1:0-10265 GCA_036703495.1 Coleofasciculaceae cyanobacterium | reverse complement strand
ACAGGAAAGTATTGCGATTTACTTCTGTTTGTATCAGTACTTTGAGTTGATTAGCGATCGCCAAAGCAACTTAAAGCTGTCGGAACTTGTCTATCAGGCTTGTCAAAATTACAGAGCCGAAGCGAAAACTGGATCAATGGGCTATGAGCTTGTGAGTGTTTCGGATCGATTAGCCAACTGCTATCTACAAGCTCAAAACTATCAAAAAGCCCAGGAAACTTATCAGCGCAATGTCGAATTACTTCAAAACCTGACAGGTGTGGAAGCAAAGGTAATTCAGCCCGCACTTGCAAGCACCTACCACCAGTTGGGCAGGGTTGCCGAGGAGATGCGGGAGTATGAGCAAGCCCGACTCTACTATCAGAACGCCCTCGACATCTACGTTGAATTCAACGATCGCTACTCTCAAGCCAGCACCTACGCTCAACTGGGTTTGCTCGCTGAAGAACTGGGAGAGTTGCCACAGGCACAGGCTGATCTTTTACAAGCGCTCCAGATCTTCGCTGAGTACAACGATCAGCATTTTGTGAATCAAGTCATGCAAAATCTCGCCCGTCTCTACCGCACTCATCCCGATCCAGACCTGCTCACCGCCATCGCTGAGATGTTTGGAATCACCGTAGAAGAAGCACAAGCGGCGATCGACTCATACCAACCCTCAGAATCAGCAGAACCAGAATAGAGAGGGATGGGGCGATCGGCTCTTGACTCTACCACCGAATTCCAGTACGCTCTGCTACTTATAGGCAGTGTTGTCTCGCTACAGCGCTGCTCTCCGCTCAAAAACTTAGTCGCTGCCCAGAGTTGTCGTTACCAACTTTGAGCAGCTAACCTCCGAAGCTGTGTGAGCAGCTCGGTGGCTAGTGGTGCATGATAGCACCTCCCATAGCCACCCTGCTTTGTCATGCCGGGGTGGCTAAGTTTTTGGGTTTTCCTCATCACCCAAAACCCGGAGAACGCATCATGTCCAAAGATTTCTTCATCGCGCTCACCCAAAACGCCCCCCTTACCGCATCCAGCCCCCAAGCCAAAGTCCGCGTCATCCTGCTTGGCACCCCCCAAGATGTCAACACCGTCATCTACGACCTCCATCAGCGCGGTTTCGCCGAAGTCGCCGCCTGGAGTCCACCCCAGTCCATCCCCGACTCCAGAGAAATCATTCGGGTGCATATTCGCCGCTTTGGTCGTCATGGAGGCTAAAGCCGCATAAACCAAAGGGGAACCGGATTTCCAGTTCCCCTTGCTTAATTATCTATCCCTGCTGATCCCCCCTAGCCCCCCTTAAAAAAGCTACCGTGTACACACAAGTGGAGTCTGAGCCAGTTTCCATCCAAGGAAGATCGACTCAAACTGCCGCAGACCATGAATCAGAGTGGGCATTCCAGGGGGACGTTGAGAGCGATACCCCGACCAACCTCCCAAGCGAGCAATCAACCAGGTTGCCCAGGGCAAAGAAGCGGGAGGATAAGGATTTTGCTGTTTTTGAGTGCGTCCTTGCAACGAGGGTGACAGTTGAGTGAGGCATTGCTGCTGCTCATCGCTCAAGGCAACCGAGGCAGATAAGTCAGGGTTATCTCGCCCTTCCACCAGTTGTAGGGTGCGCACAGCAATCGACAGAGCTAGGACGCTCAACCGCTGAATGGCTTCTATCGATTCCAGTTGAGTGGCTTCGAGATTAAGTCCTGCCTGTTTGAGGGTGGCAAAGAGTTGTTCAATTCGCCACCGCCAGCAGTACCACCGAATGACTTGGAGTGCCTGTTCGATGCAAACGACAGTATGCGTGGTCAACAGTCGCCAATGAATCGCTGCTTGTCCAGCGGGTGGATTGACTTCCTGTGCTTCTACGGCATAAAGACTCACACTGGGGGGATAATCTTGGGCACTGAGGTTGTCCGGTCGTCGGATCTCAACTTTGACCAGACGCACGGCAAGCAATGCCTCTCGTGCACTTTGCCCTCGCCGAGGATCATCCACCACCTGTAGCGTATAACTGCCCTGAGTGGGTTGAGTGCTCAGGTAGTCATAGAGCGATAACGTCTGATGCAACAAACGACGATTTTGACGCACCCTGACTAACAAATGGGTTTGAGTCTCTGGAACCGTTGCCCATTCCTCATACAGGTCGCTTTCACGGTCGCCGATATGGGTGACTAACCTCGCTCCTCCTGCTCTCAAGCAGCGATTGCTCGATTCTGCTGATAGCAGCCATTTGTACGATTCCTTCTCCTCAATCGGCAGGTTCTGATAGTGCCGTTGATGCTTATCAGCATGGTCTAAATCTCGAGTCCACAGATGAATTGCACTTAACCCCAAGGGAAAGCCAGTCTGGGCATTTAACACCAGCGTCGGATGAATGAAAAACCGACATCTCGGTTGTTGCCAACTACCCCAACCCCTTGCGGCTTCAATCGCCCCACATGCGCCTGCAAGTTGATCTCACTACTATCGCTAATCGCTAACACATGCAGCCCTTCTACCTGTAGCTGGCACTGGTCTGCAACACTGCGAACTAATTCTGATATCGTCACGTTCTCATTCTCCAGAAACCGATAGTAGCTCACCTGTTCGGCTCGATTTTGGCTAATTTGACGAATATTTACCGATTGCCGTTGGAGCATCGCTTCATATAATGCTGCCCCCTTTTGACTAAACGAGGGTCACCAAAAGCGGTTCCTTTGATTTGTTGAGCGTGAATGAGAAGGGGGTTATCCATAATAAATGCTGCTTTCAGGGGTCGCTCCTAGTCTAAGGGCAACTTGTGTGTACACGGTAGCTTAAAAAAGGGGGAACCGGAACTCAAAATTCCGCCTATCACCAAACTCAAAGTCCCCCTTTTTAAGGGGGATTGAGGGGGATCAAACCTTTCGCCTTAGTTCCCAACCCTACTCGATCGCAGGTGCACGCAAGTTGTGAAACGCCACAGGATTAGGATCAACCTTTTGAGCTGCCACCAGCGTCAGCGCATTTTGCAATCTTGCCGTGATCGCCAGCGTCTTCTCATCGTAGATTTGCGTCAGCAGCTTCGGATAGAAACCAATGCCAATAATCGGGATTAGCAGACAGGCAATGATAAATACCTCGCGCGGCTCCGCATCGATTAAGACCTGGTGATCAGTCAACTCTTTGTTTTCCGGGCCGTAGAAGATTTCCCGAAGCATCGATAGCAGATAGATCGGCGTCAGGATTACCCCAACCGCTGCCAGCAGTACCACAATTACCTTGAACGGCAAATCATAGGCATCGCTGGTGGCAAAGCCAACAAACACCATTAGCTCCGCCACAAACCCGCTCATGCCGGGCAGCGCCAGCGAAGCCAATGAACAGGTGGTGAACATGGCGAAAATTTTGGGCATCTTCTTACCGACGCCCCCCATCTCATCCAGGATCAGGGTATGGGTGCGATCGTAGGTAGCCCCCACCAGGAAGAACAAACTGGCCCCGATCAACCCATGCGACACCATTTGCAGCATGGCCCCACTCAAACCCAAATCGGTGAAAGAGGCAAGTCCAATTAACACAAATCCCATATGGGAGATGGAAGAGTAGGCAATTTTGCGCTTGAGACTGCGTTGCGCAAACGACGTTAATGCTGCATAGATGATGTTGACAATGCCCAGAATGATCAGAATCGGGGCAAAGTAGACATGCGCCTCAGGTAACATCTCAACGTTCATGCGAATCAGAGCATAGCCGCCCATCTTCAACAAAATGCCTGCCAGCAACATATGAACTGGCGCAGTCGCCTCACCGTGGGCATCGGGTAGCCAGGTATGCAGCGGGATGATCGGCAGTTTCACCCCATAGGCAACCAAAAAGCCCCCATAGAGGAGCAGCTGGAAGTTCAATGGAAAATCCTTCTGCATTAGCGATCGCATGTCAAACGTGACCGTATCGCCATAGAAAGCCATAGCCAGCGCCCCTACCAAAATAAACAGGGAGCCGCCTGCCGTATACAGAATAAACTTGGTTGCCGCGTACAGCCGCTTCTTACCACCCCAAATTGACAGCAGCAGGTAAACCGGAATCAGCTCCAGTTCCCACATCAGGAAGAACAGCAGCATATCCTGCACAGCGAATACGCCAATCTGACCGCCATACATGGCCAGCATCAGGAAGTAAAATAGCCTCGGCTTTAGAGTAACCGGCCAGGAGGCTAGAATCGCCAATGTGGTGATGAATCCGGTTAGCAAGATCAGCGGCATCGACAGCCCATCAGCACCCACTGACCAGCGCAGATCCAGCGAAGGCACCCAGGAGTAGCTCTCGACGAGCTGCAAGCCAGGGTCGGAAAAATCATATTGCGTGTAAAAGGCGTAGACCAGAATACCAAAGTCAATTAACCCAACGATCAAGGAGTACCAGCGAATGGTTTTGCCGTCCTTGTCCGGGATAAAGGGAATTAGCAGGGCAGCGACAACTGGAAACAGGATCGAAGTTGTCAACCAAGGAAAATTAGCAGTATCCATTGCAGGTTCTTATACGCATTTCGGGGTATAGGGTGCAGGGTGGGGCGGGAAGACGCAATGCCTACACTCGATACCCTACACCCTACACCCCGTCAATCAGGTAATACCGGAGACCAAAACCAGTCCTAGCACGGCTCCGAACACGATCAGGGCATAAAACTGCACCCGACCATTTTCCAGATATTTTAGGGTTTCACCCGTAATCAAAGTAACAAAGCCCGCCAAGTTGACGACTCCATCCACCAAACGGACATCCACTTCCAGGACTTGCCGGGCTAAACGCCGGCTCCCCTGAACAAAAACCACATTGTAAATGTCGTCGATGTACCACTTATTCAGCGACAGCTGATACAAAGGCTGAATGGCTTTGGCGATCGCCGCTGGATCAATCTTGCGTTGCAGATACATCAACACTGCCAGCGAGATGCCAATCAATCCAATCCCGACAGAGCTACCGCCCATGATCAGGAACTCGTTCCAATCCACCTCAGAAGGAATGCCTTCCACCACTTCGCTCGCAGGATGGATAAACGCCTCAAAGTAGTTGGCAAACGGCGTGCCCACCAAACCTACCAGAATGGAAGGAATCGCCAAAGCCATCAGCGGCAGCGTCATGGATAGCGGCGACTCGTGAGGTTTGCTGCTGTGATGATGATCACCCTGATCGCCATGATCATCAGCATGAGCTTCAGACTCCAGGGTTAGCTCCTGGGGATTCATAGCTCCGGGGCCAAGCGACATTCCCATTCTCTGGAACTGTTCAACCTTAAGCTGCTTCTGAATCGTCTTATCCGTGCCGCGGAAAGCGCCTTCAAAGGTACTGAAGTACATCCGGAACATATAAAAGGCAGTAATACCTGCCGTCAGATAACCCACCAGCCACAGACCCGGATTGGCAGCAAACGTGGCTCCCAAAATTTCATCTTTTGACCAAAATCCGGCAAACGGTGGGATCCCAGAAATGGCCAGCGTACCAATCAGGAACGTAATCGCCGTAATCGGCATATACTTCCGCAGTCCGCCCATTAGCCGCATGTCTTGCGCCAGTGCGGGATCATGACCCACCACTGCTTCCATGCCGTGAATCACCGAACCTGAACCTAAAAACAACATGGCCTTAAAGTAGGCGTGCGTCATCAGATGAAACAGCCCTGCGCCATAGGCTCCTGCCCCCATCGCCATGACCATGTAGCCCAACTGAGACATAGTGGAATAGGCCAAGCCCTTCTTAATGTCGTTTTGGGTGATGGCAATACTGGCTCCCAGAAACGCGGTGAAGGCTCCTGTCCAGGCGATCGTGTTCATCGCAGTTGGCAGGTTTTCAAACACCGGATACATGCGGGCAATCAGAAAGACTCCGGCTGCCACCATGGTAGCCGCATGGATCAAAGCCGAAATGGGGGTAGGCCCTTCCATCGCGTCAGGCAACCACACATGCAGCGGAAACTGAGCTGACTTAGCTACCGGGCCTAAGAACACTAGGATCGCTAAGAGAGAGGCGATCGCCACTCCCAAAGATCCCGACTCCACCAAAGCCTCCAGCCGCAGACCCATCGGTTCAAATTCAAACGTGCCGGTAGCCCAGAACAGTCCCAGCATCCCCAGCAGCAGCCCAAAGTCACCAACCCGGTTGGTAACAAATGCCTTTTGACATGCTTCTGAGGCCGGCTTGCGATCGTACCAGAAGCCGATCAGCAGGTAAGAACACATGCCGACCAATTCCCAGAACACATAAACCTGTAACAAGTTAGGGCTAACCACCAACCCCAGCATGGATGAGCTAAACAGACTCAGGTATGCGTAAAACCGCACATAGCCCGGATCATGAGCCATGTAGCCGTCGGTATAGATCATCACAAAAAACGCCACCGTGGTCACAATCACCAGCATCATGGCAGTGATGTGATCGACGGTATAGCCCATTGTCAGCCGGAAGTCCCCAGCTGACGCCCATTCAATCACATGCGTATAGGGTGCATGCCCTTGAATCTGACTCCATAACAGTGCAAAAGACAGCACCATCGTTGTGCCCAACAGCGACACAATGAATCCCGCGCAGAGTTTGCGCAGCTTGCTAACTGTCTTTCCATACGAAATTAATCCCAAACCCAGTATCATCGCGCCTGCCAGCGGCAGCACGGGAATCAACCAGGCGTACTCATACATTGGCTCCATGACTCACGCCTACTCCAAAGCTTCGATCGAGTTGGCAAAACCGTTTACATTGTGACACATAGCTACCTAAGAGATTCTTAAACCAAAGCAAAGCTATGCAAACTCCTACTTTAGTGCTAAGTGTGGCGAGTAGGTTGAAAGATAACTGTGTGATAGGTGACAGTTGAAGGGAGAGCGATCGCTATTCCAATCTCTCAACCGGACGATAGGGGGTGCTGATGGATACCACCGTTTGCAAGTCAGGGATGGGCAACAGCAAATTTTAGATGGCGATCGCCACAACTTGTCATTTGAATATTCCACTAGTAAACCCAAGGATTTAGTAATGGTATTTAAGCAATGATTTTTGTTGCGTGGGCTTATGCCTACGCAACAAAAATCATTAGCTTTTGACGGCCACCCAGGATCTCATGATGCAAAGCTATGCAGAGAAAAGAGCATTACTTGCCAAAATTGCGCTTCAAGAAGGAGAGCTGAAACTGCGAGGAAATGAAAATAAAGCAGGGTTAGAAATTGAGAAGTATCTTAATGTATTCCGAGATGCCTTCAACAACATTGAGAACACAACAAAATATTCTAATCAGGCTATTGGCTTCCAGTGGTGTTGCGCTTTTGCTTACTACTGTTGTCTTCAAGCAGGATTTTCATTTCCTGTAAAACCTATTCCATCTCATCGTTCAACCTTGGGGGTAGTTAGAGTTTGGTATGATTGGGCTAATTTACCCGAGAACCAGTTCTATCATTCAGCCAATGCTCCCAATTTTGAACCGCGAGCAGGCGACATTATTTTGTTCGATCGATTGCTTGAAAATGTGGAACTAGACCATATCGGTATTGTGGTGAATGTTGCATCACAAAGGGTGGTTACAGCCGAAGGCAATGTCAAGAATCAATCAGGCATCTTTGCTCACCCTTTTGATCAACAAATCAATGGCTACATTCGGTTGAGCAAGTTCTAACAATACGTCCTGAATAAGCTACTCCTAGAGACGCCAGGGAATCCAACATCTTCTGCCCCTTATCCGCTTCATGATTTCCCTGTTTTGCAGCGATCGCAGGCGCTTATTCCTATTTCACCAACTACTTCACCAACAACACCGATTTCACAGGACGCTCCACCGGGTTGCCCTGCTCATCCAGTTTGCCGTAATGAGTCGTGCCGTTGTAGTAGAGCGAGGTCGAGCTACCGCCATCAAGATTCATCGCTTTCTCAGCACCCAGCGATTTCATTAGATCAGCAAGCTGCTGTAGCGTCATGCCAGAAGCATCGATCGCCTCCGGTTTTTGAGCCACCATCACTAAAATAACGCTGCCATCTGGTCGGAGACCCACCGCACTGCGAGGACTCAGCCGAGCCTGATCGATCGCATCTCGAATCACTTCACCATTGGCAAGATCTAGAAAACCCTCGGACTGCAAATTGGGCTGAGGCAGCAGACTTGGTCCTGCCCCCAACGCATTCACGATCTGACAACCTGCTGCAGGAGGCTCGGTATGCAAAACAATGTCATAGCGAAGGGTTGGACCTGATTGCCCAGCGGTTGGCTGACAGCGGTATTGCCGAAACTCAGTCCGATTGAAGATTTGGGCGAGATAAGGAGCAAGGTTAGGATTGTTGGTCAGGCGATCGTTTTGCTGCGGATCAGCAGCCGTTTGTCCTTGCAAGGTAACGTATGACGTAGATTTTTGATTTTCTGGATCAAAAAAACCCCCGTTGATGACGGCGATCGCCCCATAGGGAACAGCAAAATCTTTTAGCGTAGCCACCTGATCTGAAACTGCAACTAGGACCTGATGCTGAGCCGGAATTACCAGCGTATGCACCTCAGCTTGCGGCAAAGATTGAACTGCATAGCGGATGGGAGACGGCGCAGGCGCAGCTGTAGAAATCGCTGGTGTAGCAGGAGCCACCGCAGGAGAGCCAGCCGAGGGCGGTGAAGTATGCGTCACGTAAAACAGCAAAGCTTCTAGCCCAACAAATGCCAGGGTCAGCATCCAAAATAGCTTCACGCAGTCTTCCTCAGGATTTTCGCAACCCTCCCATTATCTCCTCAAGTCATCCCCAGGACGGTAGGAACGCAATGGGCAACTGTTTTGCCCTTATTTATTTGGACAGTTCTCTAGTTTTGACAGTTCTCTAGAGTAAGGAACGTGAATTGAATAAAACCCAAAACTCAATTTTTGAAAGTTCGATTCTAATTAATTCGTGATCCTAACCCTAGCCAATTGGGTTAGGACAGAAGCAGGGGCGGAATCCCTATTCAGGAGTTCTCCCCCTGCTCCCTGAAGAACTTGAAATTGTAAAAACTCGCCCGAAACTCAAGGTCAAGACTAGAAACTTGCTATCCGCAGACCTTCTTGACATTAGGCAGCTGGCTCACCTGATTCCACCAGGTCTGCAGCTTCGGCGTTTGCGCAGTAACTGCAGCAAACTCAGGCGTTTGCGACAGGTAGATGAAGATAGGAATCAGGTAAAAATCGGCAAGAGTGACTTCGCTACCCAGCAGATAGGGACTACCTGAAATCAGAGATTCGATCGCCTCTACCGCCGCTTTTACCGGAGCGATCGCATTTTTCACCTTGTCCTCATCCACCTGTCCTCCCTGGCTGGGGACAATCAAGCGCTGAATCACAATTGACCCGATCGCAGGGGCATAAAGATAGCTATCCACAATGGCCATAATCTGGCGCATACGAGCCTGCAGCAGTGGATCGGCAGGACTAAATTTGCGATCGGCTACGACTGTATCCAAATATTCGCTGATAGCAGATGTTTCGTAAATCAGGTTCCCATCTACGTCGAGGGTTGGAACCTTACCAAACGGATTCTTGGTGAGATACTCAGCCGATTGGCTTTCGCCATTAAAAATATTGACTCCCACAAGCGTATAGTCTGCTCCTGCTGCCTCAAGCAGCAAGCGAACAGTCCGGACATAGGTACTGATGGGAGTCCCGTACACGGTGAGTTTTGGCATGATTCCTGGATTCTCGATCAGACAACTTTAACTAGAATACTCTGCTAAACTCTGCGATCGCTTCTGCTCAAAGTAAAATCAGCGGCTGCATAAGAAAAGGTTGGGTGATAGCAGCATCCTCAGAATGCCTTCACCCAACCTCAATCACAGCACCAAGCACTTCACTCAAACCTAGCCAGCTTAAAAGCTAGCTTTACCGAGACGCACCAGCTTGTCCAGGTGCACCAGCTTGTCCAGGTGCACCAGCTTGTCCAGATGCACTAGCCTGCCCCCCAAGGCAGCTCAGCGTTCGCAGAGTAGCGGCAGCGGCATAGTTGCGTTGTGCCGCAGTATCCGGTGCAAAAGCAGTTCCAGTTTCATTCAGCGGAGATGCGACATTGCAGTAAGAAGACATTTGGCTAATCAAACCATTGGCCCAATGTCCATTGGTATCTGTAAAGGTCGTGACCGGGCGGTTGCTTTGCAGCTGGGGCTGCTGTCCTTGCAGGGTCTTGGCATATTCTGCAGCCCGACGCAACACTGCCATCAGTTCTGCACGAGTCACAGGCTGAGACGGACGGAACGTGCCATCTTGGTAGCCACTAACAATGTTGTTATCTCGGGCCAATTGAATCTTGCTAGCACTCCAACGGCTGGCTTCCACATCAGA